>DATIPV010000174.1:0-12989 GCA_035471525.1 Robiginitalea sp. | reverse complement strand
AAACTTGGCCGTGAGTTCGATATTGCTTCCCGTCATGGGGAAAATAGGCCCGGGGCCGGAGGAGTTACGCGCTATCCCGAGCGTGTACGCCAGGGAATTGGAGCGCCCGTTCCCGAAGTTGAACAGCCCCAGCCGGTAATTCTTGAAATCGTACAACTGGTAGCTGAGGGCGTGCGAAATCACGAAGAAATCGTCGGGCCATTGCACCCGCTTGGCAAGGCCGGCCGATATCCCCATGATGGAGAATTGCTGGTTCTTGTCTACATCAATGCGCCCGCTGCTGTTGTAGCGCGCCGCGAATTGCTGGGTGCGCGAGAGCGAGAGGCTGAAGCGCACCGGCTTGCGGCCGCCCAGCCAGGGCTCCGAAAAGTTGAGGCTGTACACCCGGAAGGTCCGGCTCGCCTGCACCCGCAGGGCAAAAGTCTGGCCATCGCCCATGGGCACGGGTGAGTACGACTCGCCTTTGAAGATGTTCTGGATCGAAAAGTTGTTGAAGGAAAGCCCCAGGGTACCGATAAAACCGCCGCCGCCGTAGCCGCCCTGTAACTCGATCTGGCTGGCCCCCGATTCCACCAGGTCGAACTTAAGGTCTACCGTGCCCTCGTTGGGGTTGGGGTTCTCGATCTCGGGCTTGATCTGTTCCGGGTCGAAGAAGCCCAGCTGCCCGAGCTCCCGGATGGTGCGTATAATGTCGTCTTTGCTGTACCGCTGCCCGGGGCGCGTGCGCACGTCGCGGTAAATTACGTGGTCGTTGGTCTTGTTGTTCCCGGTAAAGGTAATCCGGTTCAGGAAGGTTTCCTTCCCCTCGATAATGCGGATCTCAAAATTGATGGTGTCGTTCTCGGCCGAAACCTCCACGGGGTTGATCTGCGAAAAGAGGTAGCCGTTGTTCTGGTAGAGGTTTGCCAGGTTTTCCGAATCGGGATTGGTGTCGTCGGAAATGCGCTTGCGCAGCTGCACGCCGTTATAGGTATCCCCCTTCTTGATCCCCAGCACCTGGCTCAGCTGCCGGTCGGAATATACGGTATTCCCCACAAAATCGATTTCCCCGAAATAATACCGGTTGCCTTCCTCGACGGCAATGCGGATGTCGATGCGGTTGTCGCCTATCCGCATCACACTGTCGGAGAGCACGCGGGCATCGCGGTAGCCGTTCTCGGCGTATTTGTCTACCAGCGACTTGAGGTCTTCCTGGTAGTCGTCTTCGATGTACTTCGACTTCTTCCAGAATCGGCCCATACGCCGTTCCTTCGTATTCTTCATTGCCCCCCGCAGTTTGCCCGCCGAGAGCTTTTCATTGCCCTCGAAGATAATGTCGCGCACCTTTACACGGCCGCCCCGCTTGATGTTGATCACCATGTTCTTCGCATTGGTCTCGGTGGTGTCGGGGGTGGTGGCAATCTGCACCTGGGTATTGAGGAAGCCCTGCTTGCGGTACTTGTTAACAATGTAGTTCCGGGTGGTGGCGATAAAGCTTTCGGTAATCTTCTTGCCTTTCTTCAGGTCGGCATCATCGATTATTTCGTCGGCCTTGCGCTCGCGGATGCCGTAAAAGGTCACATTGTTCAGGGAGGGGCGCTCCTGAATCTCGAGTTCCAGGAAAATGGAATCGCCGCGGATGGCGCTGGCGTAAAAGGTAACGTCGCTGAACAGGTCGAGCCCCCAGAGTTTTTTGATCACCTCGCTGATCTTGTCGCCCGGAATGGTGATGGGCTGCCCTTCCCGGAGGCCCGTGTAGGTCTTGACGGTCTGTTCGTTGTAACTCTGGAGCCCGATAACCTTAAGACCCCCGAGTATATACGTCTTGCTGTCAGGAGTGGAAACATCCTGGGAGTAGGCGGGTAAGGTCAGTAAGATAGCAAGAAAAAGGAGGAGCCTTCTCAGTGATATGAATGCCGGCATACCACTAAATAAGTTGTTCGCTAGTTTTTCCAAATCGTCGTTCTCTGTTCTGGTAACTCTTAAGGGCCTCAAACAGGTCCTCTTCCCCGAAATCAGGCCAAAATACTTCCGTAAAGTACAATTCAGCATAAGCGATTTGCCACAATAAAAAATTGCTTATCCGGTGTTCACCACTGGTCCGGATAAGCAGATCTACATCGGGCAAATCGTGCGTGTAAAGATGATCATTAATAATGGTTTCATCAATTTTTTCGGGCGAAATTATATTATTTTTAACTTTGACGCCAAGGGCTCTGAAAGCCGAGGTCAATTCCTCTCGAGCCCCGTAACTCAGGGCCACGGTGAGGGTCATGCCGGTGTTGCTTCCGGTCTGTTCTATGGCCTCTTCCAGCTCTTTTAACACCTTGGCCGGCAGGGTATCCAAGCGGCCTATGGCCTTCAGGCGGATGTTGTTTTTATTCAGGGATTCAAATTCCTTTCTCAGGGAGGTGACCAGCAGCGTCATCAGGGTATCCACCTCGACCTTGGGGCGGTTCCAGTTTTCGGTACTGAAGGCGTATAGGGTGAGGTACCGGATGCCGAGCCGGGCCGAGGTCTCCACGGTGCGACGCACCGCCTGCACCCCGTTTTCGTGACCAAATACCCGGAGTTTCCCCCGTTGTTTGGCCCAGCGCCCGTTGCCATCCATAATAATGGCAAGGTGAGCGGGCAGGCGCCCTTGTTTCAATTCTTCTATAGTGTCCATCTCGTCTGCTATTCGAAGCAATCCTGGCACGGTTTCCGGCCGAAGGTAAAGGTAAGGGTAACCCCCGAGAAAACATACCAGTCGTCGCTGAATATGTTTCCGATCGGGCCGTCGGCCTGCCCCTCAAAATTACTTCCCTCCGGATTGCTGGCATCCAGGTTGTCGGTAAAGGTATAGCGGGCACCGATTTCGCCCCCCAGCACCAGCAACTGATTCAGCCGCAATTTGGCCCCAACGGTCATCGGGATGGCAAATGCCCCGTCCCGCTGGTTTGTGTTTACCATCTGCCCGGCGTCGAAATAATTGTAATCGTACCTGAAATACGTTATTCCGGTATACAGGTAGGGCGTAAACGCCGGCCCCAGCTTGTGGAGGTTGTACTCCACGAAATTAAACTCCAGGCCTCCCGAAAACTCCAGGATGTTGTTCTCCATCCGAAGGCCCCTTTGTTGCCTGGAAGCCATATCCGATTTAAGATCGTCTGCCGTAAACTGCCCGTAGATCATATGCGCTCTCCAGGCGTACCGCCTGCTTTTGTTCCATTTGAAAAGGGCGCCAAAAGCCGGGCCGGAAGGGGCGATATAATTCATCCTCCCGATATCCCCGATGTTATTGGCTCCTCCGCCGAATAACCCGACCTCGTAGGTCTGTCCCTGTGCGGCACCGGCCAGCAACAGGCACAAAACGGCAAAAACAATCCTCATCAATTCCAAAAAGTTTGCAAATATAGCAATTTTAAGGGCCTTGCTGTATCTGGTTTCATTTGATAAACAGGAATTGGGGGGTTTTATTGCGCTTGTGGCGGCTCAATTCCGCCGGTCTTCCCCCCACAGCAGTTTGTTGCGGATGGTTTTCAGAAAGCTCTCCGAGGCGAATTCCACCATCTTAACCGTAAAGCCCGCCCTGCGGACACAAATCTCAGTGCCGTTGTCTACGCTGGTAATGCGCGAATCCAGCGACAACAGGTGCTGGGGCTCGCGCCCCGAAACCCGGAGCCGGATGTCGGTATCGTCGGAGATAACCAAAGGCCGCGCATTCAGGTTGTGCGGGGCAATGGGGGTGATCACCAGAGACCGGGCCGTGGGCGTCATCACGGGACCCCCGCAGCTCAGCGAATATCCGGTAGATCCGGTAGGCGTGGCCACAATCAGGCCATCGGCCCAATAGGAGGTGAGGTATTCCCCGTTCAGGTAGGTTTCCACCGTAATCATGGAGGTGGTGTCTTTCCGGCTTACCGTAACCTCGTTCAGGGCGAAATTCAGAAAGTTTTCCTCGGGGGGCATGTCATCGAGGAATGTTTCGACCAGGCTGCGTTCCACGAGCCGGTAGGCCCCTTCCTTGAAATCGCGCACCAGGCTGCGAACCTCTTCTTTGCCGATGGTGGAGAGGAACCCCAGCCGGCCCGTATTGACCCCTACCACAGGGATGCCCAGGTCGCGTATGTAGGTGATGGCACGCAGGATGGTGCCGTCGCCCCCGAAGCTCACAAACAGGTCGAAGGAGGCATCCAGGCCATGGGTGAAGGTAAAGGTCTGATACTCTTTTGCAGACAGGCCCAGGGAGTCGGCGAATTCCGCCTCCAGGGCCACCTCGGCTCCCAGCACCGACAATTCGTCCAGGAGTTCTCCGGCCGGGCCGGCAGAATCCTTGTTGAACGTCTGGCCGTAGAGCGCGACTTTCATCGGCCTCAGACGTTTAGGAATTTGTCCAGATAATCGGATCGTTGCCTGAGGTCTTCCAGGAAATGGTCGTCCACGCTGCCCGAGAGGATGTGGTAGCCGTAGCGCCGAAAGGTCTGGATTACCTCATTCACATTGGCGTCGCCCATTTTCAGGGTAATCTCGGCCACTTCATCGCGGATTCCCGAAATAAAGGCCCCCATCATCCGGGTGTTGTTGCCCTCGACGATCTGGGCGATCTCGCTGAAGCTGTAATCCCGCAAGGGTTTGGCGATCACCAAAATGGCTCCGGGTTCCGTAAAAAATGGCATTTCCTGAAAAATACCCACCAGCTCCGTGAGATCGTAATAGCCCTGTATGAGGCCCCCTGCATCGACTATCGGCAGGATATTGGCCTCGTTGCGGGCAAAGACCTCCAGCACATCCAGCCAGGTTGCCTCGGGTGCCACGAAGAAGGATTCGAGCTGGTACCTGAACTCCTCCACGGGGCTCGTTTCCTGGAAACTGTCCAGATCGGCCTCCCCGAGCAGGCCCAGGAAGCGTCCCTTCTCGGCCACCGCAACGTGGGAATAGGTCGAATCCGCAAAGAAGAGAATCACCTCTTTGAGAGAATCGCCCGGTTCGAACACGGGAACGGTGGTGAGTATGTGGTCCTGTATCTGCATGATGCTTTCGTAGTGCCAAATTACTAATTTTTACAGCGCAAAAGGCATGCCTAATTCGTATTTTTGGCCGAGAAACAACGTTAGACAGCCCGTAATGGTACGATTGAGCGTAAATGTGAACAAAATTGCCACCCTGCGAAATGCCCGGGGCGGAAACATGCCCGACCTGGTCAAAACCGTCCGGGATATTGAGGTCTTCGGGGCAGAAGGGATCACTATCCACCCCCGGCCCGACGAGCGGCATATCCGCTATCGGGATGCCCGCGACCTGCGTGCCGTGGTGACCACCGAACTGAATATGGAGGGCAATCCGATCCCGTCGTTCATAGACCTGGTACTGGAGGTCGGACCCGAACAGGTGACCCTGGTGCCCGATGCCCCCGACGCCCTCACCTCCAACGCCGGATGGGATACCCGGGCCCACGCCTCGTTCCTGAGCGGGGTGATAGCCGAGTTCAAGGCCGCCGGCATACGCACCTCCATTTTCGTGGACCCCGATCCTGAGATGGTGGCTGCGGCCCGCGATACCGGGACCGACCGCATTGAGCTCTATACCGAGAGCTATGCCCACCGGTACGGGGCCGACCCGGCTGCTGCCGTGGGCCCCTTTGTAAAAGCAGCCGAGGCAGCCGCCCGGGCGGGCCTGGGGCTCAATGCAGGCCACGACCTGAACCTCGACAACATCGCCTATTTCAGCCGGGAGGTCCCTGGCCTGCTGGAAGTGTCCATCGGCCACGCCCTGATCTGTGAATCGCTTTACCTGGGCCTGGAAAATGTAATCGCACTGTACAAAAAGCGGCTCAACCCATGACCGTGCTGCATTCCAAGATACTGGGCAGCGGCCGCCCGCTGATTATCCTGCACGGCTTTCTGGGCATGTCAGACAATTGGAAGTCGCTGGGCAGCCAGTTCGCCGAGGCCGGCTTTCAGGTGCACCTGGTAGACCAGCGAAACCACGGCCGGAGTTTCTGGTCGGACCGCTTCGACTACCCCACCCTGGCCGAAGACCTGCGACAGTACATGGATCACCACAAGATCATCCGGACGGCCCTGCTCGGGCATTCCATGGGAGGCAAAACGGCCATGCTTTTCGCCTGCATGTTTCCAGAACGGGTGCAGCGCCTGCTGGTGACAGATATCGCCCCCAAATACTACCCGCCCCACCACAAATGGATTATCGACGCCCTGAATGCCCTGCCGGCGGGGCGTATCGAGACCCGCAACCAGGCCGACGCCCTGCTGTCGGAATCGATCAAGGATTGGGGGATTCGCCAGTTCCTGCTGAAAAACCTCCATTGGGTGAAACCCGGGCAGCTCGGTTTTCGCATGAACCTGCCTGTGCTGAGCCAAAGCATGGAAGCCATTGGCGCCCCCCTGCCTTCAGGTGCCCGATACGAAGGACCCGTGCTCTTTCTCAGGGGCGGAAAATCGCCTTATATCGCCGACGGGGACCTCCCCGGCATCCGGGAGCATTTCCCACAGGCGACCCTGGAAACCCTGCCCGGGGCCGGGCACTGGCTGCATGCCGAAAAGCCGGCCGAATTCTTCCGGCTGAGCCTGGAATTTATGAATTCCTGAATCAGGGCGCCCGGTTATTATGCATGCATAATTTTTGAAAGCTCATTATTGCGAGTCTCGTAAAATTGGTTAAATTTGATTACCTCCCGACACCGGGTGGTTCAAGCTAGACTAATTCAAATCTAATCCTATGAAAAATCACGTGGCACTCTTGGCTGTTTTTGGCCTTTTCCTGGTTTCCTGCAGCGATGACGATACGATAGTACCCGGTCCGGGCGAACCGGAGCCACCGATAGAATACACCAGCGGGTCGGCCGACCTGTCGAATTACGTGGCCCTGGGCAATTCGGTCACGGCCGGGCTTTCGGATGCCGCGCTTTTCATCGCGGGGCAGGATGCCTCTTACCCCAACATGCTGGCGGGCAGTTTCGCCGAAGCCGGCGGAGGGGATTTTTCCATTCCCTACATGGCAGACAACCTGGGCGGTTTAACCTTGTTCGGGCAGCCCATCCCGGGCCTCGGCAACCGGCTCTACCTCGATTTTTCAACGGGTTCTCCCCGTCCTGTTCCGGTTAGCGGCCAGGGGACCACGGAAGTGTCCAATACCTTGTCGGGCTCCTTCAACAATATGGGCGTGCCGGGCGCGAAGATCTTCCACCTGCCATTCCCGGGTTACGGGAATGTGGCCGGGGTGGCCCTGGGCCTGGCCAACCCGTATTATGCGCGTTTTGCTTCGGGCCCTTCGGCCAGCATTTTAGGCGATGCCCTGGCACAGGCGCCGTCCTTCTTCTCGCTCTGGATCGGCAGCAACGACGTGCTCGGTTTCGCAGCCTCGGGAGGTGCCGGGGTCGACCAGACCGGCAACCTCAATCCGGCCACATACGGAGGCAACGACATTACCGACCCGAACGTATTCGCCAGTGTTTACAACTCACTCCTGCAGGCGCTGACCGCCAACGGAGCCAAAGGCGTGGTGGCCAACATCCCCGATGTGACGGCCCTGCCCTACTTCACTACCGTGCCGCACAATCCGGTGCCGCTGGACGAAGCGACGGCCGCCCTGCTCAACGGGGCCTACGCGCTCTACAACGGGGGGCTGCTCCAACTCCAGGGGCTCAACCTGATCTCGGCCGAAGAAGTGGCCCGTCGCACCATCTCCTTCCAGGCAGGGGCCGGCAATGCCGTGGTAATCCTGGACGAGGACCTCACCGACCTGACCCCCTACAACCCGGGGCTGATCAACATGCGCCAGGCCACGGCCGACGACCTGTTGGTATTTACTTCCCAGACCATCATCGGGACGCTTGCCGACCCGCAGAACCCGACCAGCATCAATGGGGTGGCCGTACCCCTGGCCGACAAGTGGGTGCTGACGCCCGAAGAACAGGAGGCTGTTACTACTGCGGTGGCCGCTTACAACCAGACCATCGGGGCCCTGGCCCAATTGTACAATGTGGGCCTGGTAGATATTCATTCCTATTATAACACGGTGGTGGAAACAGGTATTCCCATGCCCGACGGAAGCCTGGTTACCGACGCCTATGCGACCGGAGGCGGGTTCTCCCTGGACGGGATTCACCCCGCTCCCCGCGGGTCTGCCCTGCTGGCCAACCAGTTTATCGCTGTAATTGAGGCCAAATACGGTGCCCTCCTGCCGAAAATCAACCCGCTGGCGTATACAGGGTTGTACATCAACTGACGCCAAAAAATGGTATCTTCGAAGGGTATTCCCGGTTGGGAATACCCTTTTTTAATGTAAAACCCGTTTTCATGAATTTCATACTCCGCCTGTTGCTCAGCGCCCTGGCCGTGCTGCTGCTGGCCAACATCCTGCCCGGGGTAAGGGTAGATTCCTACGGGATCGCCGTACTGGTGGCCGTGGTGCTAAGCCTGCTCAATCTGATCGTGAAACCCCTGCTGATTATCCTGACCCTGCCGGTAACCCTTATTACGCTGGGGCTTTTCCTGCTGGTGATCAACGCAGTGATCATCCTGCTGGCCAGCAAGCTGGTAACCGGCTTCTGGGTCGACGGATTCTGGACGGCCCTGCTGTTTTCCCTCTTGCTCTCCCTGCTTCAGGCGGTGCTTTTCACCTTCCTGAAGGAAGACAAAGCATAGGCGGGCCAGGTTTAAAAGACAATGGGTTGAAAACTTGGCCAAACGGGTAAAATACGCTAATTTTGCCTCCCATTTTACCCTAAACAGGAGATTTACATGAATATCACCAAAGAGCAGATCGATGCGTTGAACGCCGTTCTGAAAGTGGCCATAAGCAAGGACGACTACCAGGACAAAGTAGACAAAATCCTGAAAGATTACCGCCGGAATGCCAATATTCCGGGGTTCCGCAAGGGGCAGGTACCCATGGGGCTCATCAAGAAACAGTACGGCAAAGCCGTGCTGGTAGACGAGGTGAACAAGCTTTTGCAGGACAACCTGAATAAATACCTCGTGGAAGAAAAGCTGGACGTTTTGGGTAACCCCCTGCCCAAACAGCAGGACAACTTCAACTGGGATGCCGAGGAGCTGGCCTTCGAGTTCGAGCTGGGCCTGGCCCCTGAATTCGAGGTGCCGCTCAAGACCAAAAAGGCCATACTCCACTACCAGATCGTAGCCGACAAGAAGATGATCGATGAGCAGGTAGACCGCATCCGCCGGCAGTACGGCAAGCTGGTCGGCAAGCCGGAAGTAGGCGCCACCGAAGAAGTGATGGGGACCTTCCTCAACGAGGCGGAAGAGATCGAGCACAAAACCACCCTCGAACTGGGTAAAGTCAAAAGCAAAAAGGCCCTGGATGCCCTGAAGGGGAAGAAGGTGGGCGATACGGTAACGATCCGGACCAAGGGGCTCCTGAAAGAGGACTACCTGTTGCCCAGCATGTTGGGGGTTCCGCGCGAAAAAGCCGAAAAACTCGATGTCGAAGTGCGTTTTACCATTGAGGAGATCAACGAGCGCCAGCCCGCGGTGCTGGACCAGGAACTGTTCGACCGCCTTTTCGGGAAAGACGCCGTGAAATCGGAGAAGGAAATGCGCGAGAAGATCAAGGCCGACTCAGAGGCCCAATTCCTGCAGCAGGCCGACCAGAAGCTTCTCAACGACGTCACCGAGCGCCTGATCGAGACCGTTAAATTCGACCTTCCCGCCGAATTCCTGAAAAAATGGATGCAGAATACCGGGGAGAAGCCCCTGAGCGCCGAAGAGGCCAGCGACGAATTTGAGCGCTCCGAAAAAGGGCTGCGCTACCAGCTCATCGAAGGGAAGCTCATCAAGGAACACGACCTGAATATCCAGTTCGACGAGCTCAAGGAGTTCGCCAAGGGCTTTATCCGCTCTCAAATGGCCCAGTACGGGCAGGTGAACCCGAAGGAGGAAGACCTGGAGAACATCGCCATGCGCGTGCTGTCGAATCAGGACGAGATAAAGCGGCTGTCCGAGCAACTGATGAGCCAGAAACTGCTGGCCCTGTTCAAGGAAAAAGCCAACCTGAAAACCAAGGAAGTCACCTACGAGGAGTTCGTCAAGGAAGTTTACGGATAGGCCCGGGGTCGTTCCAAAAAGCAGGCGGCAAGACCTTGGTACCTGTAAAATGAGTATCTTTACGGTGCCGAATACGTGGGTTTCGGCACCTTTTTTTTAACCAGTCTCCTTTGGAGCTCCGAGGCGGGAATCCCAGGCGGGAATGCCCGCAGCAGGGGATCCGGGGGCCCTTAGCCGAAGAAAAGCACACATGGATTACGCTAAAGAATTCACGAAATACGCCCTGTTGGACCGGGGTATCGGCAGCCTGCAGCTGGAACGCGGGCTTATGAGTATGTACCCGGTGGGCATGACCCCCAACATCATTGAAGAACGCCAGATGAACGTTATCGCCATGGACGTGTTCTCGCGGCTCATGATGGACCGCATCATTTTCCTCGGCACCGCCATCAGCGACCAGGTGGCGAATATCGTCCAGGCCCAGTTGCTGTTCCTGGCCAGCGCCGACTCTTCCAAAGACATACAGATTTATATCAACTCCCCCGGCGGGAGCGTATACGCAGGCCTCGGCATTTACGACACCATGCAGTTTATCAAGCCCGACGTGGCAACCATCTGCACGGGCATGGCGGCTTCCATGGCGGCCGTGCTGCTGTGTGCCGGCGAAAAAGGCAAGCGCAGCGGCCTGAAACACAGTCGGGTAATGATTCACCAGCCTCTTTCAGGGGCTCAGGGACAGGCCAGCGACATCGAAATTGCCGCACAGGAAGTCCTGAAGATCAAGGACGAGCTGTACCGGATTATAGCCCTGCACAGCGGTCAGACCTATGAACGGATCTACGAAGACGGCGACCGCGATTACTGGATGCGTTCCACCGAGGCGCTGGAATACGGCATGATCGACGAGATCCTGGAACGCGAGCGTTCCTAGAAAGAACGCCTCAGGTTGCCTCCCGTGCACGGAGGGCAATTTTTGGCAGAAAAAACGTTAGTAGAGTAGCAGCCACTTCGAACCCATGGCCAAGGAAAATTTAGAATGTTCGTTTTGCGGTAGGAAGAAACCCGAGACCAACCTGCTCATTGCCGGCCTGGACGCCCATATCTGCGACCGGTGCATCGAGCAGGCCCACGGTATCGTGGCCGAGGAATCGCGCCAGTCCCGCAGCAGCGACCTCAGCGCAGAGCTGACCCTGAGGAAGCCGCAGGAAATCAAGGATTTCCTGGACACCTATGTGATCGGGCAGGAACGCACCAAGAAAGTGCTCTCCGTGGCTGTTTACAACCACTATAAACGGCTGTTGCAGCATTCCGGCAAAGAGGACGAGGTAGAGATTCAGAAGAGCAACATCATTATGGTGGGCCAGACCGGGACCGGCAAAACCCTGATGGCAAGGACCATTTCGCGCATGCTCAACGTGCCGCTTGCCATCGTGGACGCCACCGTGCTCACCGAGGCTGGTTATGTGGGCGAAGACGTCGAAAGCATTCTCACCAGGCTGCTCCAGGCGGCCGACTACAACCTGGAAAAAGCCGAGCGGGGCATTGTCTTTATAGACGAGATTGACAAGATTGCCCGCAAGAGCGACAACCCTTCCATTACCCGCGACGTTTCAGGGGAAGGCGTGCAGCAGGGTTTGCTGAAGCTGCTGGAGGGCACTGTGGTGAACGTGCCCCCGAAGGGCGGGCGCAAGCACCCCGATCAGAAGTTCATCGAAGTGAACACCGAGAATATTTTGTTTATAGCAGGGGGCGCCTTCGACGGCATAGACCGCATTATTACCAAGCGGCTTAACATGCAGGCCATTGGCTACAGCGCTTCCAAGCGGGAAGAGACCCTCGACCCCGAGAACGTCTTGCAGTACATCATTCCGAAAGACCTCAAAGACTTCGGCCTTATTCCCGAGATCATCGGGCGGCTCCCCGTGCTGACCTATATGAATCCGCTGGACCGCAAAACCCTGCGCGCCATCCTCACCGAGCCCAAGAACGCCATTATCAAGCAGTACGAAAAGCTCTTCGCCATGGACGGCGTAGAGTTAAAGATTACCGAACAGGCGCTGGATTACATAGTAGACAAGGCTATTGAATACAAGCTGGGCGCCCGGGGCCTTCGCTCCCTCTGCGAAGCGGTATTCACCGATGCCATGTTTGAAATGCCCAGTTCGGACGAAACCGAGCTAAAGGTTACCAAGCCCTACGCGGAGGATAAACTTTCCTTTGAGACGATCAAGAAATTGAAAGCGGTCTCGTAAACGACTTGTGCTTTTTGCGCATAAATTCCTCCAGCAATTCCAGGCATACCTTGCGGATGATCTTTTCGTCGGAGTAGAGCTCCTGCCCGAATTTGGGTTCCACCCGCATATTGACCTGCATGGGGTCGGCCCAGTCCGCTCCGGGACGTTCTTGGTGCAATTCGCCGTAGAGGAGCTTTACGGGGCAATCGGGTTTCAGCTGTTCCCGCTCCAGGGAGGGGGGCGAAATGGCGTAGAAGGATTTCATGGGCAGCCCCTTCAGGGCCGCCTTCCAGGCCAGGGTGCCGCCCACGCAGAACGACAGGTAGTGGCTCGGGGTCTTCTCCCTGGCCAATAACTGCGTCACCGCAGTGTCGTATCCGCCCTGCGACAAAGCCTTGCTCAGGTTCTCGCGCGTCTTGACCACCAGGTCCAGGCCCGCCAGTTCCTGGCTGTCGTAGTAAACGATATCGAAATATTGCTGTAAATAGCCCAGGTAGGAAGTAATCCAAAGGCCCCTGCGGGACCCCCACATATCCGATAAAACAACGAGTCTTTCTGCCATAATCATATGAGTAATACGAAGCTGTAGGTTAAAGAAGGTTCCCGAATTTCAGCAAATGGCCCCACATTGCCATTTTTATTTGATTAGCGGGGTTAATTCCTCGATGTAATCGCGTTTTGACCTGTACGGCCGCTTCTTTGAACCCTAAAATGGTATCCTGGATCTATCTTTTTTGGGCCGCCTGGCCGGGTAAGTAGTATGTTACGA
>DATIPV010000173.1:0-2766 GCA_035471525.1 Robiginitalea sp. | reverse complement strand
CGAGGCCTGTACTCGTGGAGTTCAAGACCTTCCGGATGCGCGGGCACGAGGAGGCCAGCGGCACCAAGTATGTTCCCGCGGAGCTCATGGAATTCTGGGCCTTGCGCGACCCGGTCGAAAACTACGGCGCTTTCCTGCGCGAAAGTGGGCAGCTCAGCGAAGTGCGCGAGGTGGGCTACAAAAAGGAAATTCTCCATCAGATCAACGAAGCCCTCGAGCTCGCATTTGCCGAGGACGCGGTGGCATTTGATGAAACAAAAGAATTAAATAGCGTATTTAAAGAGTTTGTATATCAAGAGGTTGAACCTTCTTCAAAAACTGAAGAAATCCGCCTGGTGGATGCCGTCTCTCAAGGCCTGTACCAGTCCATGGAGCGGCACGAAAACCTGGTGATACTCGGACAGGACATCGCCGATTACGGAGGCGTATTCAAGGTGACCGAAGGCTTTGCGGAGCGGTTCGGCAGGGAGCGGGTGCGCAATACCCCCATCTGCGAATCGGCCGTGGTTTCGGCAGCCATGGGCTTGTCGATCAACGGCATGAAAGCCGTGGTGGAAATGCAGTTTGCCGATTTCGTCAGTTCCGGGTTCAATCCGATCGTCAATTACCTGGCCAAGGTGCATTACCGCTGGGGTCAGGAAGCCGACGTGGTGGTGCGCATGCCTTGCGGGGCAGGGGTGGGGGCGGGCCCGTTCCATTCCCAGACCAACGAGGCGTGGTTTACCAAAGTTCCCGGCCTGAAGGTCGCCTACCCGGCTTTTCCCGCAGATGCCAAAGGCTTGCTGGCTACGGCTGTCAATGATCCGAACCCGGTCCTTTTCTTCGAACACAAGGCCCTATACCGCTCCGTTTACGGTGCCGTGCCCGCAGACTATTACACGATTCCTTTCGGCAAGGCCGCCCGCCTCCGGGAGGGCGATTCCATGAGTCTGATCACTTTCGGGGCCGGTGTTCACTGGGCGTTGGAAGCACTGGACCAATTGGAAATGACCGATGTGGAGGTACTGGACCTCCGCACCCTTTGTCCGCTCGACTGGGAATCGGTCTTCGCCTCTGTGCGCAAGACCGGCAAGGTGCTCCTGCTGCAGGAAGACAGCCTCTTCGGGGGCGTGTGTGCCGATATCGCGGCCCAGATCGCCGAACATTGCTTTGAATCGCTGGACGCCCCCGTGCGCCGCGTGGCTTCCCTGGAAACCCCGGTCCCCTTTGCGCGCAATCTGGAGGCCGGATACCTTCCGCAAAAACGACTCCGGGAGGCTTTGCAGCAGCTCAGGAGCTATTGAGGGAGCCGATCCCGCTCAAAATGAGATAGCAGGCCAAGGCTGCTCAGACAGGCAGGTTTGACCTTAACCACAGGGGGACTGCCGGCACCCTGGTGCGCATAAAAAAAATCCCGGCAAGGCCGGGATTTGCATTCAGGTGCGGTTTATGCCCTGGGCTCAGGTACGGTTTTTCAATTTGTCTTTGCGTTTGCGGAGTTGCCGTTCCAGATCTTCACAGGCTTCGGCAATGGAAGCCTCAAAACCGCCGTGGCTGGCTTCCGAAAAGAGGAGAGGCCCGGGAACGCTGAGGCGAATGTTACAGATCATTCCGGTATTCGGGCTGGAGGTATTTTCTTTCTTGAAAAGGACTTCGGCCCTCACGATGAAATCGTACTTGTCGGCAATCTTGTTCAGCTTCTGGATGGTTAAGGATTCCAGGCGCTCGCTGGCTTTCACCTGGTTGTAATCGAAGTGGATATCCATGGTAACATTCTTTTTCTTAAAGATACGCCGGGTGCGGTCAACTTCCAAATAATACGGACGCTTCCGGGGGCCCTGGGGAGCACGCCATACCCGTGCAATTGTTAATTAAAGCTTATATTTTGAAATTCTGCAGGTTAGGGCATCCAAAAGCGCCGGAATAATCGTAAATTACTTACAGATTCACCGTAAATATCCGCATCATGACAGCCATGCTATACGAAAACACCGCCAGGCGTGGCCGGGTAGTGGCCATGGAGCGAGTGAAGCGCCTCCTGAGCGAGACAGGCAATCTGAGAAGCATGCTTATCTCGTATCGATATGAACCTACCACGGAGCGGTTTTTCAACCTGCGGGAAGCCCTGTGGGAACGCCTGAACGCATTGGAAGGACGGTGCAGGCAGGCCCTCGGAGCCATGCGGGGACGGGAAGTGCCCGGGTTTGCCGGTCGGCAGGCCGAGGATTTGTACTCAGAATACACCCGACTGGAGGGCGATACCTGGGAATACCTCAGAGCAGTAAGGCATTAGTCAGGCCTCTCCGGCCGGCTCATCAGTCCCCTTTTCCCTGTTTTCAGGGATCATGAGGGATGCGATTATTCCCCCTGCCAAAGACAACACAATTACGATAAGGGACAACCATTCCTGCACCGGCACCTGATGGGAGAACAACATCTCCAGCCCTACGAAGGCCAGTATGATCATCAGGCTGTAATTGATATACCGGAATTTTTGCAACATCCTGGATACCAAAAAATACATAGAGCGAAGGCCCAATATGGCCAGGATGTTCGAACTAAAAACGATGAAAGGGTCGGCCGTTATGGCCAGGATGGCCGGGATACTGTCGAGGGCGAAGAGGATATCGGTGATCTCGATGATAATAAGCGCCACAAATAGGGGAGTGGCGGCATTTACGCCCATCCGCTTTACGAAAAAGCTATGTCCCTCTATGCGGCGGGTAATGGGGAAAACCTGCTTTATCTGGTTGAAAATCCAGGATTTCTGCGGATTGAATTCGTGTT
>DATIPV010000172.1:0-1825 GCA_035471525.1 Robiginitalea sp. | reverse complement strand
TTCCCTGAAGCGATGCGTTCGCCACCGCCTGCATGGAGGCGATCGGGTTGATGGCGGCGACTTCTACCGTATCAGGGTCGGCCTGCTGTACGATCACGTTACAGGGCAGCATGGTCCCGATCTTGTCTTCGGCACTCAGTGCCTTGTAGGCATACTGCGGGTTGCAGGCCCCCAGGATCAGGTACGGCTTAAAATCCACGTCGATCTTCTTTTTCAGGGTTTCCCGAACGTCGATCTGTGTCAGAACCCCGAACTGTTCTTTTTTCAGGGCTTCCGTTACTTTTTCCACCACCGTCTCGAAAGGTTGCCGGAGGGTTTTGCTGAAGTAGTATTCCATTGTGTACAATATTGGGTTGGCCAGGCCAATCGGTTTCTGCAAAGAAAGCCGACCCCTCCGATATGCGGGCTGATCCAAGTCAGTTAGGTTCGGCGGTCCGTCAGGGGGCGGGCCTCGCCACGGCGGCATTACCGGAAAGTTTGGACGGTCCCTGCCAGGTACCTGGATATTCTTTATCTTAAACCCGAGACAGACGCTATGGAAATATTGCAGACCCTTTTTGACGAGATCCTTGGCTTTTTGGGCATCTCGCGCGCACTCGACATTTTGCAGGCCGGCAACTGGGAGGCCTTTCGCACCTACGAGGGCATTACGGCCTTCATTGTGCCCATCATCCCCCTGCTGGTACTCCTTGAATTGACCCTGGGAATTTTCTACAAGAAGCCTCAGGCCAAAGTTTACAAGGTCAATTTCCTGATTTATGTCTTCAACCGCTTTGTCGGGCGATTTATTTCCATTGCCATGGTTACCTACTGCATCGGCTTGCTGGAACCCTGGGCGCCCTTCAGGGCGAATATGGCCTGGTACGGTTTCCTCTATGGATACGTTGTCTGGGAGTTCGGTCATTTTATCTATCATTTCCTGGCCCATAAGGTGCGGCTCTTCTGGTGCCTGCACAGCACCCATCATGCCCCCGAGGACATGAACCTTACGGTTACCTACGCCCACTTCTTTTTGGAAGGGCCGTACGCCGACGTAATCCGCACCACTGCCTGCATCCTTTTGGGGGTGCCCCCGGAAATGCTCTTTGTTATCATGTTTATAGACGGTACCTACGGGGCATTTATCCATGTGGGGGAAAACCTGCTGCGCGATGCGCGCTTCGGCTGGCTGGGCAAGTTCATCCTAACCCCATCGCACCACCGGGTGCACCATGCGCGCAACCCCCTCTATATGGATACCAATTATTGCAACCTGTTGAATATCTGGGACCGTATCTTCAGAACCTACCAGGAAGAACAGGGGTCGGTGCCCGTGGAGTACGGCATTACGCGAACGGTAGATTCAGGAAGTTTTTTGGACGTATATTTCGGTGAAATTGCGGCGCTGATCCGCGATGTGGTTCGGGCGCCCGGCCTTCGGAATAAGTTCCTGTATGTATTTATGCCCCCGGGGTGGAGCCATACAGGGGTCCATAAAACGGCCCGGGCGGCCCGGGCGGCCTATATGGAATCCCTTGCCGGGGCGCAGACCCGGGCCGGCAAAAGTTAGGCATCCCCTCGAATTTTAGTACATTTAAGAATCTATTCCCGACCATGACGCTCGAATTATTCGAATTTATTTCGAAATACCCCACGAAGGCCAAACTCGTCGGTGACGACTATATGTTTGTGGAATACAAATGCCCGCTGGATGCCGAAAAGTTCAAGTTGTGGACAGATACCCCCTTCCTGAGTTATGGCATTAGCGGCAGGAAAGACTGGACGGCTGTGGATGGCACCTATACCATTGAAGCTGGGCAGGCCCTTTTTTTGAGGCGGGGGCTTT
>DATIPV010000171.1:0-2963 GCA_035471525.1 Robiginitalea sp. | reverse complement strand
TTGCCCGGGAAGGCGCCTCCGTGCTGCTCAACGGGCGCGATAAGGCCCGCGGGACGGCCCTGGCCGAAGAACTCAAATCCGTCAATCCGAACATCCGCTTTGTTGCGGCCGACCTGAGCCGGGCAGAGGACAACGAACTCCTGGTACAGGAAACGATCAAGCACTTTGGCGGGCTGGACCTGCTATCTCTGAATGCCGGCATACTGGGGTTGGGATCCGTTACGGAACTGCCTGTTACCGAGTGGCATAAAACCCTGGACACCAATTTGAGCGCCATCTTCTACCTCTGTAAATACGCCATTCCCGAATTGCTGAAAAGCGGACACGGCAACATCCTGATCAATGCATCCATCGCGGCCTTTAAGAGCTTTCCCAACCACCCGGCCTACTGCGCATCCAAGGCAGGGGCCGTTGCCCTGATGAAACAGATGGCCGTGGAATACGGACCACAGATCCGCGTGAATGCCATTTGCCCAGGACCCGTAGACACCCCCCTGCTTTGGGAATCGGCCGTGGCCTTCGAAAACCCGGACAGCGCCGTGGCAGAGGCCCGGGAAGCCACCCTGCTCAAACGGCTGGGAACCCCGGGCGACATTGCCAGCCTGGCACTCTTCCTGGCTTCGGATGATTCCTCCTGGATTACCGGAACGGCCATCACCATCGACGGGGGCATCCTGAACGCCTGAAGTCTGATTCCTACCTTTGCCCACCAACCCTTTCAAAAACCAGCCGGTCGCCATGCAGCAAAAAAGCAAGTATCCTTCGCACGTCTATCTCAACGGCCAAATCCTCCCGGCCGGGGAGGCAAAAATTTCAGTTTTCGACCGGGGGTTCCTCTTCGGCGACGGCATCTACGAGGTGATGGCACAGATCCACGGGCGGTTCTTTTACGGCGAGGCCCACCTGGCACGCCTCAGGCGGTGCCTGGGGGAAATCGACCTCGCCTTTGATGTGAGCGCCCTCGACCGCGATATTCCGGCCCTGCTGGAAGCCTCGGGCCTGACCGGGCAGGACTGCCTGCTCTATATACAGGTAACCCGGGGCACTGCTCCGCGCCAACACGCCTACCCCTCCGGGGTGCAGCCCACGGCCCTGATGTACGCCTGGGCCAAGGCCCTGCCCGACGTCAACCAAGCCCCGGCCTCTGTGGTAACCCGGGAAGATTTCCGCTGGGCCCGCTGCGACATCAAGATGACCTCCCTGCTGGGCAACGTAATGGCAAACCAGTTTGCCGTGGAGCACGACTGCTATGAAACCCTCTTCGTTCGGAACGGAGTAGTGACCGAGGCCTCCCACTGCAATGTGTTCTTCGTACGGGAGGGGGTGGTTTTCACCCACCCGGCCAATGCCTTTATCCTGGATGGCATTACCCGGCAGGTGGTGCTGGAATGCTGCCGCGACCTGGGGCTTGAATGCCGGGAGGAAGCCGTTGCCGCTGAAGCCGTGGGCAGCATGGACGAGGCCTTTCTCACAGGGACCAGCACCCAGGTGATGGCCATAGTCTCCATAGACGGAAAGGTGATCGGCAGGGGCGAAACAGGGGCGGTAACACGAAGCATACAGGAAGCCTTCCGGAATTTGAAGGTTGCGGGCTGAGCAGCGGCCCGGCACCTGTTTTCGTACGAATTCCCTTTTCAGGAATAACCGGTCTGTACGGCCACCACAATGGCCACCGCCGCGATGGTGAAGAGGATCAGGGCCGGTTTCCAGATAAACCGAAGCCATTTGTCGTAAGAGATGCCTCCGATGGCCAGTACGGCCATCAGGGCCCCGTTGGTGGGGACAATAATATCCATATTCACGGCCCCGTACTGGAACGCCAGCACGCACACCTGACGCGACAGGCCCACCAGGTCTGAAAGGGGCGTGAGGATGGGCATGGTAAGCACGGCCTGCCCGGTATAGCTGGGAACCGGGAAGTGGAGCAGGGCCTGACTGGCCATCATGCCCAGGGCCGAGAGGGAAGCCGGCAGGCCTTCCATGGGCGTGAAGAGGGCATACACGATGGTGTCTATCACCATACCCTTTTCCAGCAATAATGAAATGCTGCTGGCAAAGCCGATTACGATACAGGCAAAGATCATTTCCCGGAATCCGGCGACAAAGGCCTCGCTGGTGCCGTTGAGCCCCATGCCGGCAATCAGCCCGCTGGCCAGGCCCGTGGCAAAAAAGCATGCAGACAGCTCATTTAAGTCCCATCCCCAGCTCATAAGGCCGTACGTGACCAATGTAAAGGTTGCAACCAGCAATGCCAGGATAATACCATTGCTGAGGCTCACAGGTTTATCGGAGGCCTCCATGGGTACTTTTTCTACCCGGTTCCGACGGGCGTAATACAGCAGATAGCCATTCCAGAGGACGGCCGCCGCAAGCAGGAAGACCAACCGGAACCCGCCACCTGACATCAGGGGCACTTCTGCCTCCTGCTGGGCCAGTATAACCGCAAAGGGATTCGATGGGCTGAAGGCCGCCCCGAGAACGGCAGAGCCAAAGCTGATCCCCACAGCGACCAGGGCATTATACCCCATGGAACGGCAGAACAGGATCAAAACGGGCGCCATGGCGATGACCTCTTCCTGAAGGCCGATGGTGGCTCCGGCTGCGGCAAACATCAGGGATACCAGCAAGAGGGCCAGGTATTCCCGCCCGCGCATCGCGCTTACAACCTGCTGCAGGCCCTGCCCCAGGGCCCCGGTCTTCTCGACCACATAAAAACTGCCCCCGAGCAGCAGGATCAGGGCGATCAGATTGGCCCGACTGATGATGCCCTCGGGAATCGACAGGAAAAGGTCGAAGATGCGCAGCGACTCTCCCTGTGCCGTTTCGTAAGACCCTCCAACCACCATGGTCTGGCCCGTCTCCGGGTTGACGATTCGCTGGTAGGTGCCTTTGGGGATCAAAAAAGTAAGAACCCAGGCTAATAAAATTACCCCCAGCATAATGACCAGGGCATTCGGGAATTT
>DATIPV010000170.1:0-5672 GCA_035471525.1 Robiginitalea sp. | reverse complement strand
GCTTTCCTTTTCTGCATTCAAAAGTTTTAGTTTCTGCAAAGTTATTGTTTTTTTGTTTTTTCAGGTAGGGTTTTTAACATAAGCTTGTACCCGAAAATCGCCTGCATGCAAGTAATCAAACTTAGTGCCACGGATTCCACCAGTGGTTTCCTCAGGAGAAAGATGGCTGCGGAACCGGTTTCCGACTTCACGGTGGTCTGGTCTCTGGAGCAGACCGACGGCCGGGGCCAGCCCGGGCGCAGCTGGCAATCTGAAAAGGGTAAAAACCTTACATTCAGCATTTTAAAAAAATTTGAAGGCTTGCAGGCCACAGATCACTTCCGCCTGAATATGGCGGTCTCCCGCGCCGTTTACGACGTTTTAGCGTCTCTTGCGGTACCCGACCTGCGCATCAAATGGCCAAACGACATTCTGTCAGGCCCGCATAAGCTCTGCGGCCTGCTGCTGGAGAACCATCTGCAGGGCAAGCGTCTGGCGCACAGCATTATCGGCATCGGGCTCAATGTGAACCAGGCCTCTTTCGGCGATCTTCCCGGTGCTGCTTCCCTGCTGGCCGTAACGGGTCGGTCCTATGAGCTGGAGGCCCTTCTCGCACAGCTTTGCGACCGGCTCGGAGAAGAACTGGACCGCCTGCCGCAGACAGACTTCGCTACGGAGAGGGCGGCTTACGAGGCCCTGCTTTTCCGGAAAGACCGCCCGGCCACCTTCAGCGGCCCGGACGGGGTACTGTTCCCGGGCATAATACGGGGTATCAGCCACGAGGGGCTGCTGGTGGTAGAGGTGGATAAGGGTGTGCGGAAGGCCTTTGATTTCCGTTCGGTCCGCATGCACTACTGAAAAGGGTCAGATTCCGGAGAGTTTCTGGCTGAGTGTTCCCAGAAAGTTGGTGATGGGCCCTTTGATCATCATGGCCATCATGGCGTTGAATTCCCCTTCGAAGCTGAGCCCCACCTCCGTTTCTTCAGGTGTAACCTCCCGCAGGTCGGCCACCAGGGTAAAGGGGAGCTTGTCGCTGGCAGCCCCCAGAACAATCTGGTCATAGGGATTCTGCTGCTTGCGGCGCAGGACGATTTCCGGCATGCCCTTGAGGGCAAAGCGGAAGGTGTCGGGGTCGAGCACCTCGAAAGTCTGGATGTTATCGGGCATGAGCTGCTCAAAATTCTCCAGGCGGGTAAGGAATTCGTAAACGTCACGCCGGCTTTTTCCGAGCCGGACTACAGGTGATTCAATATGCATATCAGGAGGTCCATTCCTGCGGTCTGGCTCGCCAGGCCCGCAATGTTTCCAATTGTTCGTCAATAATATACCCACTTGCTGAGGCCTGATCGATCAGGTGCCGGTAGTCGCTCAGGGTGTTCAGGGCCACGCCGCTTTCGGAGAACCGCTGGCCGGCCAGGTCGAACCCGTACGTAAAAATGGCCAGCATGCCCTGTACCTGCAGGCCCGCCTCGCGCAGGGCTTTCACCGCATTCAGGCTGCTCATCCCGGTGCTGACCAGGTCTTCGATCACCACCACCTTCTGCCCGGCCTCTGCCTGCCCTTCGATCTGGTTCTGCCTGCCGTGCGATTTGGCCTCGGGCCGCACATAGGCAAAGGGGAGCCCCAGTTTTTCGGCAACCAGCAGGCCAATGCCGATGGCCCCGGTGGCCACCCCGACAATCAGATCGGGCTTTCCGTAAAGCGCTGTTACCTGCTGGGCGAGCTGATCGCTCACGTAGTTGCGTGCCCCCGGGTGGGAGAGGATAATCCGGTTGTCGCAGTAGATGGGCGACTTCCAACCGGATGCCCAGGTAAAGGGATTTTCAGGTTTTAATTTAATTGCATTTATTTGCAACAATAGCTCTGCCGTTTTACGTGCCGTTTCATTGTTTAAAACCATGCGGTAAATGTATAAAGTTTTTGTGAATGAAAGACTTCTGATTTTGACCGACAAAATCATGGAGGCCGGCGATGGTGAGTATTTCCCGATGAACAAGAATGCTGTCAGGACAGCCGTGGAATCCCTCTTTAAAAAGAAGCTTTCCCGGGCCTTTATCTACCATCCCAACCTGGGAGAGATCCTCAATAAGTTTACAAAGTATATACCTCTGGTTGTGGCGGCTGGCGGGGTGGTGACCAATCCGAAGGGCAAAGTGCTTTTTATTTACCGGAACGACAAATGGGACCTGCCCAAAGGGATCTGCAAGAAAAATGAGGACCTCGAGCGATGCGCCATTCGCGAGGTGGAAGAGGAAACGGGGGTTCAGGGGCTTGAAATCGAGAACTTTTTGCGCACCACCTACCACGTCTTCAAGCGAAACGGCAAATACAGGCTCAAGGAGGTGCACTGGTACGCCATGAAAACGGACTATGCCGGCCAGCTAACGGGCGAAATAAGCGAAGGGATCGTCAAGGTCAAGTGGAAAGGGCCGGTCAAGATCATGGCTGCCCTTCAGAATTCCTATATCAATATCCGCAGCCTGTTCGAGCACCCCCAAGGGTAATTTCCCGCATCATTCCACCCGGTAGACCGGATAGCGCAGGTGGGCCGTCTCGTAGTACGGGCTGTGCCGGTACACCCAGTCGAGCTGCGCGTAGCTGTCGGCCTCCAGGTTCGGATCGGCCTGCCTGGCCTCCCGGAAAGCCCGGGCCAGCAAACTGTCGGACGCCAGCATCGCCCCCGCTATATCCTCAAAGACATAGGGCGAGAACCCTTCCTTGCGCTGCAATACGGTGTCGAAGAAATTCCAGTTAAAAAACGAATCTGCTCCCTGCGGCTCAAGGGTTTCCAGAAGATAACGAACCCCCGGCTGGTCGGTGGGTATGAACAGGTCTCCCTGACGGAAGGCCTGCTGCAGCGTATCGGCCTCCACCCGGGTCCCGTAGTGCGGGTAGTGCCCTTCATAGGGCATGGAGTAAGTCTGGAAGCTCGCGATGCGGTAGGAAGTAACCGCCAATACCGTGTCTCGGTCGATCGTTTCGTACCGGATGTGGTTCCGGTCCATGCGCTCCCGCACCGATTCCCACTGCCGGGGTACCAGGTAAGCCGAAGGGATGCGCACCGAATCGCTGGCCCGGAAGCCGTCGTAATAGGCTACTTCCCGGGTATAAGGCCGGGAGCGGTCGTACCGGAGCCGGGGGAGCCCGGTAACCTCGCTCAGGGGTGTTTCGGCTTCGAATCCCCTGAACTGCAGGGGGCGGGTGCGGGTGCTGTCCAGTTCCCAACCCAGGGGATAATAGGCCCCGGCCGCAAACCGGGCCAGGCTCGCTTCCCTGAGGCTTTGCAGGGTATCTCCATGCCGGGCTGCCAGTTCCAGGAAGCTGCGGAGGAAGGCATAGGTTCCGGCCACCCGCTCCGGGTAGGGTTTCAACATGTGGGTTTCGAGCATCAGCCCCGGTACGCTCCAAAGAGCCGCGTACCCCGTGGAATAGCGAGGGGAATCCATGAATTGGGCGAAGCCCGTTTCCGGAGACCGGTTAAAGACGTTCACATAGGGGGTTATTTCCCAGCCTTTTTCGGCCAGGTCACGCTCGAGATCGGGGCGGAGGGTTTCCTCCTGAAAAGCCCCGAGGGCTCCTCCCAGCCTGTCGTGCTGGGTAAAAAGGTGGGTTAGGGTATAGCTGTAGTCGGCCCCGTTGCTCACGTGGGTGTCGAGGAAGAGGTCGGGTTGCACCAGGTGGAAAATCTCGGCAAAGGAGGCCGCATTGCGGGTATCCATCTTGATGAAATCGCGGTTGAGGTCGAAGTTGCGGGCATTGCCCCGAAAACCGTATTGCTCGGGCCCGTTCTGGTTGGCGCGGGTATGGCTGTTGCGCTGCAGGGCCCCGCCTATGTTGTACACGGGCACCACCACCGGTATAATCTTTTCTGGGAGGGTTATGGCACCCGAGGCCAGGTCGCGGAGCAACAGCATGCTGGCATCGATGCCGTCGGGCTCGCCGGGATGGATTCCGTTCAGGATCAGCACGACGGTCTTGTCAGATCCGAGCCGCTGGAAATTGAAATTGCCTTCCGGGTTGTACGTGATCAGGTGCAGGGGCTCCCCGCTGTCGGTAGATCCGAGCGTCTGCATGTTGATGTCGGGGAATTCCCGGGCGAGCTTCCGGTAAAATTCAAGGGTTTCCGGGTAGGTGGCTGTGGTATTGCCATTGCCCTGTTCAAAGGGCGTCGGAAAGTCTTCCCGCTGGTTTTCGACCTGTTTATCGCAGCAGACAAGAAGGGCCAGCAAACTCGTAAAAAGCCACTTGCGAGCATCCATAGGGCGGTTGTTTTGGCAGCTGATAACACAAATGTACCAAAAAACCGCTCCCACTCAGGCCGCCCGGGTAATGGCGGCCAGCTCTTCGCGCCGGATGGGCTTATTCCTGAAATCGATGATGTGTCGGGAGCGCGATTTAAAGTGCTGCCACTGGTTGTAGTCGAAGGGGTCTATGGAGGAGGTTACGATGTTGACCCGGATCGGGATGGCGATCGGAAGCCGAATAAACGCCTCCAGGAATTGCCACCCGTCCATTATGGGCATGTTGATGTCCAGGAAGATCACCTCCGGCAGGCCATGGCCCGAGGCCAGGGCAGCCTTTACGGTATCCAGGGCCTGTTTCCCATTGGCAAAGGTAAAGACGGGCCGTTCCGGGTAGAGGCTTTGCAGCATTCTCTGGATGCCGAAAACGGCGATCGGGTCGTCGTCTACTATGAAAATAGCGTCAGTTGCGGTCATTGAAATAGAGTTTGAATTGAGTGCCTGCCCCAACTTTGCTCTGAGCCTTGATGCTGCCGCCCATGGCCTCGATTTGGTTCTTACAGATAAACAGGCCGATACCCCGGGCATCGGGGTGTTCGTGAAAAGTCTTGTACATGCCAAAGAGCTTGTCGCCGTTTTTTTTAAGGTCGATCCCCAGGCCGTTGTCGGCCACGGTTAGCACCGTATACCCGCGGAGCCTCTCCACCCCGAGGCGAATTTCGGGGGCGCGGTCGGGATGCCGGTATTTGAGGGCATTGGAAAGCAGGTTGGCCAGGATGTTATCCAGATAGGCAGGCACCGCCTGTACCCGCGTGCCTGCCGGGATTTCCATATGGACCTCCGCCTGATTCCGGGCCAGGGAAGCTTTTTGTTTCCTCACAACGGCCTCGGCCGCCTTTCGCAAATAGACCGGGCTTTTTTCCAGGTGTACCTGGGTATTGATGGCCACCACCTGGTGCAGGTTGTCGAGGGTCTCCATCAGGTTGTCGGAAGCCTGGGTAAGCATGTCCAGAATCTGGCGCTTTTCCGATTCGCCGTGTTCCTGGTTCAGGAACTCCAGCAGCATGGAGAAGTTCGCCGAATGCGATCGCAAATTGTGGGAGACGATGTGCGCAAAATTGATCAGTTTCTTGTTCTGATGGGAAGTCACCTCGATCAGGTTCCGCAATTCGGTTTCCTTGTCTTTCAGGTCTGTGATGTCCATATTGATCCCCATAAGCCCGTAAACTTCCTGTTCCTCGTTGTACAGGGGGATCTTGGAGGAAAGGAAATGGTTTTGTGTGCCGTCTTTTTTCGTAAGCAGGGCTTCCTTGCCCAGAATGGCCTTTTGGTTGTCCATCACATAGAGGTCTTCCTCCCGGGAAAGGCGCGCTATTTCTTCCGGGTACAGGTCAAAATCGTCTTTTCCCAGCAGTTCTTCGGGTTGTGAGGCACCCAAAAAGCGGCATTCTT
>DATIPV010000169.1:0-7357 GCA_035471525.1 Robiginitalea sp. | reverse complement strand
GCCACCTCCCCGGGCATAAAGTCGTTCAGCACGGCAACCACGCTGGCAAGCGGGGCGTTGCCTGCCCTTTCACCCATGCCGTTTACCGTCAGGTGCAAGCCCCGTACGCCTGCGCGCACGGCCTCCATTACATTGGCCACGCTCAGGTCGTAATCGTTGTGGCCGTGGAAGTCGAAATGCAGGTCGGGGTAGCGCCGGACGATCTGATCCAGGAAGGCAAAGGTTTCCCGGGGGGTGAGCACTCCCAGGGTATCGGGCAGCAGGATGCGCTGCACCGGCTGGGTGCTCAAAAAGTCCAGAAATTCAAAGACGTACTCGGGGGAATTCCGCATGCCGTTGCTCCAGTCTTCCAGGTAAACATTGGAGGTTACGCCCTGCCTGACGGCCCGGTCGAGCACGCCGGCTATTTCCCGGAAATGCTGTTGCGGGGTTTTTCGAAGCTGGTAGGTCAGGTGGTTCAGCGAGCCTTTGGTGAGCAGGTTTTGCACCACGGCCCCTGATTTTTTCATCCAATCCAGGGAGGCGCCCCCGTCTACGAAGGTGAGTACCTCGACCTGCGCGAGCCTGCCTGCAGATTCGGCCCAGGCCGTTATCTGCCGCACCGATTCGAGTTCCCCTTCGGAAACCCGGGCCGAGGCCACTTCAATCCGGTCTACCTTCAATTCTTCCAGCAACAGTTTGGCAAGGGTGAGTTTTTCCGATGCCGTAAAGGAGATACCCGAGGTTTGTTCCCCGTCCCTGAGGGTGGTATCCATTATTTCGATCTGTCGCTTTTCCATAATTCGATCGGGGACAATCATCCCCGGATGCTTAGAGCGGGGTATTGCCCGCAAAGGATTCGATCTCCGATTTCATGTTCAGGAGGTAATCGATGTCGTCGAAGCCATTCAGCAGGTTGTCTTTCTTGTACGCGTTGATCTCGAAGGATTCCTGCTGCCCGCTCCCCGTAAGGGTAATGGTCTGGGCGGGCAGGTCCACCACCAGTTCGGTTTTCGGATCGGCTTCGACAGCTTCGAAGATCTGCTGCAGGAACCCGGGGCTTACCTGTACGGGCAGCACCCCCACGTTCAGGCAATTGTTGCGGAAAATGTCGGCAAAAAAGCTCGACACCACGCAGCGGAAACCGTAATCGTAGACCGCCCAGGCCGCGTGCTCGCGGGAGGAGCCCGAACCAAAGTTTTTCCCGCCCACCAAAATTTGGCCCCCGTAGACCGGATTGTTCAGCACAAAATGCTCCTTGGGGGTATTGTCGGGGTTGTACCGCCAGTCTCTGAACAGGTTGTCGCCGAAACCTTTCCGTTCGGTGGCTTTGAGGAAACGGGCCGGGATGATCTGATCGGTATCCACGTTTTCGATTGGCAGCGGCACGGCCGTGCTTTTCAGGACTTTGAATTTTTCGTATGCCATGGTGTGTCTTTCTAAGGCGTTGCGCTTGGCCCCGATCGGAGTCGGGGTGAAATTTGTTTATGCGGATTGCATGTGCATCAATTCCCTGGGGTCGGTTACCTTGCCCGTTACCGCAGCGGCTGCCGCAACCAGCGGGCTGGCGAGCAGGGTGCGTGCCCCCGGGCCCTGGCGCCCCTCAAAATTGCGGTTGGAGGTGCTTACGGCGTACTTCCCCGCAGGGATCTTATCGTCGTTCATGGCCAGGCAGGCCGAGCAACCGGGTTCCCGCAACTCGAAGCCGGCCTCCTGCAGGATGTCCAGGATGCCTTCTTCCCGGATGGCCGCCTCCACCTTATGCGAGCCGGGCACCAACCAGGCAGTGACGTGATCGGCCTTCCTGCGGCCTTTCACCAATTTGGCGAATGCCCTGAAATCCTCGATGCGCCCGTTGGTACAGCTTCCCAGGAATACGAAATCGATCTTCTTGCCCAGCATGGGTTCTCCTTCATGAAAAGCCATATAGTCCAGCGACTTCCGGTAGGTGGACACTCCGCCTTCCAGGGCTTCGGCAAGGGGAATGCTCTGACGGATTCCCATGCCCATGCCCGGGTTGGTCCCGTAGGTGATCATGGGCTCTATTTCGGCCCCGTCGAAACGCAATTCCTTGTCGAAAACGGCATCTTGGTCTGTATGCAGGGTTGCCCAGTACGCCATGGCGGCCTCCCAGGCATCGCCCTTGGGCGCAAATTCGCGTCCCTTTATGTACGCAAAGGTCTTGGCGTCGGGGGCGATCATGCCTCCGCGGGCTCCCATTTCGATGCTCAGGTTGCAGACGGTCATGCGGCCTTCCATGGACATGTCGCGGAATACCTCCCCCGCGTACTCCACAAAATAGCCGGTGGCACCCGAGGTGGTGAGTTGTGAAATGATAAAAAGGGCAACATCCTTGGGGGTGACCGCTTCGCTTAGCCTGCCGTTTATGCTGATGCGCATCCGCTTGGGCTTGGGCTGCATGATGCACTGGGTAGCCAGCACCATTTCTACCTCCGAGGTGCCGATACCAAAGGCAATGGCCCCGAAGGCCCCGTGGGTGGAGGTATGCGAATCCCCGCATACAATGGTGGCCCCTGGAAGGGTAATGCCGTTTTCCGGGCCAATCACGTGAACGATCCCGTTCTTTTCGTGTCCCAGTCCCCAGTACGGGATGCCGTGCTCATGGGCATTCATTTCGAGTGCCCGGAGTTGATTGGCAGACAGCGGGTCCTGAACGGGCAGGTGCTGGTTGCGCGTCGGAGTATTGTGGTCGGCCGTGGCATAGGTGCGCCCCGGGTAAAGCACCGGGATGTTCCGGTTCTTCAGCCCGAGGAAGGCCACCGGGCTGGTTACCTCATGTACCAGATGGCGGTCGATAAAGAGCACATCGGGGCCGTTCTCGATTTTCCGCACCACATGGGAGTCCCATACTTTGTCGAATAGTGTTTTGCTCATGGTTTAAATAACTGAAATGGATTCCAGATTAGCAGCTACAAAAATAGCGCTTGCCCCACCATCGCGAAAATGATGCCCCTTTAAATTACGATGCCCAAAGTAACGCGAAAGGGTGGCCACTCAGCTAATGTAGTCCCATTTCTGGCGGAAGACCTCCATGCGCGCCATTTTGTCGCGTACGATTTTGTGATCGGCGGCGGCCAGTTCGGGGTCGGCTTTCAACAATTGCTGGGCGTGGTGGCGGGCCGTGCGCAGCAGGTCCTGGTCGCGCACCACATCGGCGATGCGCAGGCTCAGCAGGCCGCTCTGCTGGGTGCCCATCAGGTCTCCGGGCCCCCTCAGCTTCAGGTCCACTTCGGCAATCTCGAAGCCGTCGCCGGTGCGCACCATGGTTTCCAGGCGGGTGCGGGCGTCCTCCGAAAGGGCCTGGCCGCTCATAAGAATGCAGTAGCTCTGTTCGGCTCCCCTGCCGACCCGGCCCCGAAGCTGGTGCAGCTGGGAGAGGCCGAAGCGTTCGGCGCTTTCAATGACCATCACGCTCGCGTTGGGGACATCTACCCCCACCTCGATGACCGTGGTAGCCACCATGATCTGGGTCTGGCCCTTCACAAAGCGCTGCATTTCGAATTCCTTGTCTTCGGGCTTCATCTGCCCGTGCACGATGGAAACCTGGTAGGCCGGTTGCGGAAATTCCCGGCTGATGCTTTCAAAACCGTCCATAAGGTCTTTGTAGTCCAGTGCTTCCGACTCCTGAATCAGGGGATACACCACATATACCTGCCTCCCGAGGGCGATCTCTTCCCGGAGAAAGGCAAAAACCCGGAGCCGGTCGGCATCGGTGCGGTGCACCGTGCGCACGGGCTTGCGGCCGGGCGGGAGCGCATCGATAACGCTCACGTCCAGGTCGCCGTACAGGCTCATGGCCAGGGTGCGGGGTATGGGGGTGGCCGTCATAACCAGGATGTGAGGCGGGCTCTCGTTCTTTTTCCAGAGACGGGCCCGCTGGGCCACGCCGAAACGGTGCTGCTCGTCTATGATGGCCAGGCCCAGGTTGTGGAATTTAACGCGCTGCTCCAATACGGCGTGGGTACCTATGAGCATGGCCATAGTCCCCGAGGCCAGGGCTTCCAGCATGGGTTTGCGCTCCTTTTCACGCACCGAACCGGTTAACAGGCCTACCTCGATGCCCAGCGGCTGCACCAGGGTTTTTACGGCCTGATAGTGCTGCTGTGCCAGGATCTCGGTGGGGGCCACCAGGCAGCTCTGGTAGCCGTTGTCCAGCGCCAGCAGCATGCAGAGCACGGCCACGATGGTCTTGCCCGAGCCCACGTCGCCCTGCAGGAGCCGGTTCATCTGGGCGCGGCTGCCCAGGTCGGCCCGTATCTCCTTGACCACCCGCTTCTGGGCTTCGGTGAGCTCGAAGGGGAGGTGGCTTTCATAGAAGGATGTGAAATAATCCCCCACATGCTCGAAGGCAAAGCCTCGGATCTTGCGTTTTCGCTGTTGTTTCTTCAGCAGCAGGGCCAGCTGAATGTAAAACAGCTCCTCGAATTTGAGCCGGGCCTGGGCCCGGGCCAGTTTGTGCTGGGAATCGGGGAAATGGAGCTGTATCAGGGCTTCCTGTTTCCCGACCAGGCCGAGCTCTTCCCTGAGGCGGGTGGGAAGGGTTTCGGAGATCTGGTCTTTGACTTCTTTCAGGAGCTGGGCCATCCACTGGACGATCAGACGGTTCGTTATTCCGTGCTGACCCAGTTTTTCGGTAGACGGGTAAACCGGTTGCATCCGGATGCGCGCCTGCTGCTCAAAACGGCTGAGCAACTCCATTTCGGGATGCGCCATGGAGAACTGCCCGTTGTACCAGTTGGCCCGGCCAAAAACCACATAGGGTTCGCCCAGCTTCAGGCGGTCGCGGAACCACTGCTGGCTTCGGAACCAGACCAGTTCCATTTCGCCTGTATCGTCCCGGAAGGTGGCCACCAGGCGCTTGCCCCTTTTTTGCTCGACGGTTTTCAGATGGATGATCTTTCCGGTGACCTGTACGTCGGCACCGCTGCGTTCCAATTCGGAAATGGTGTAGAATCTGGATTTGTCGATGTAGCGGTTCGGAAAGAAATACAGCAGGTCCTGATAAGTGGCAATGCCCAGCTCCCGGCCCAGCAGCTGTGCCCTTCCGGGCCCCACTCCCTTCAGGTAGGTGATGTCCGTATGAAGCTCCCGGGGCTGCATCCGACTAAATTACACCTTCCCCCATAGAACTGCAACCCGGCAATTGCCTAAATTTGGCAAGACACCAGGCCAGTGCCTCCATGATTCGAATTTTTCTCACGTTGCTCTTCGGGGCTTGCTGCTTACCGGGTTATGCCCAGCCGACAGGTATTGATTTCAGGACAGGAAACATCCGGATCTTTCCCGATCCCACAGACCGGACCATCGATGGGGAGGTGGAGTATCATTTTGAAAAAGGCCCGGGAAAAGATTCGCTCTGGCTCGATGCCGTTTCCATGGAGATTGGCGCGGTACTGCTGAATAACCGACAGGTCCCGTTTGGGTACGACGGGAATCGAATAGGGGTGGAGGCCCCGCGCCGCGGAGGTACGCACGCCCTAACCATCCGGTACCGGGCACATCCGAAGCAGACCGTCTATTTCCTGGGCTGGGACGACCCCGTGGCGGGCAACGAGCAGATCTGGACCCAGGGGCAGGGCAAGTACAGCAGTCACTGGGTTCCCAGCTTTGACGATATGCGCGAAAAAGTCGTGTTCGACCTTACCGTCCACTTCCGGGACGGCTACTCGGCCATTGCCAACGGACGGCTGGCCGGCCTTACCCGAACCGATTCCCTGAAGGGGTGGGCCTATAAGATGGAGCAGCCCATGAGCAGCTACCTGCTGGCATTTGCCATCGGGCGCTTCGACAGTATTGCCCAGCTATCGGCCTCGGGGGTGCCGCTGTTTCTCTATTTCCCCCCTGAGGCCCGGGAAAAAGTGCCCTATACCTATGCACACAACCGGGAAATCTTCGACTTCCTGGAAAGGGAGATCGGCCGACCCTACCCCTGGCAGGTGTACCGGCAGGTACCCGTGCGCGATTTTATGTACGCCGGGATGGAAAACACCGGGGCCACTTTTTTCGACGACGGCTACCTGGTCGATTCCCTGGGCTTCAACGACCGCAATTACATCCATGTGAATGCCCACGAGCTGGCTCATCAATGGTTCGGGAACCTGGTCACTGAAACGGACGGGGGCCAGCACTGGCTTCACGAAGGTTTTGCCACGTATTACGCCTACCTGGCCGAGGAGCGCATCTTTGGCCCCTCGTACCTGGACTGGAAACTGCTGCAGACCCTTGGCGTTCTGGAAGACCTTGACCGGAGCGGGCAGGGGGCCTCGCTGCTCGATCCGCAGGCCGGCAGCCTGGTTTTTTACGAAAAGGGCGCCTGGGCCTTGTTCCTGTTGCGGGACCAGCTGGGGGACGACGCGTTTCGCGCCGGCATTAGTCGTTACCTGAAAGACTTTGCCCTTGCCAACGCAACGGTAGACGATTTTCTCGGGGTCATGGAAGAATCCGGCGGGACGTCTCTGGGCGATTTCAGGAGGAGGTGGCTTGAATCCGACACGATGCCCGCAGCCGAGGCCCGGGCCTATCTCAGGCGCCGGTCGCCGCTTATGGCGGCTTACCTGGACCTGGGCACCCGGGCCGTCGCCCCAGACAGCCTGGATGCAGGGGTTTTGCCGGCTGCCTGGGAGGCCTCGGATAACCCGGGTTACCGTGCGGCCCTGCTCCGCGAATATCGCCCTTCCTTTGGTGAAGAGGCATTGAAAAAGGCCTTCGAATACCCGGACCGGGAAGTGCAGAAGGCGCTGCTGGCAGGCCTGGGACCAACCGAATCCTGGATGATTCCGCATCTGGAAGCACTGCTCGAAACCCCCAGTTACGAATTGCGGGAGGCGGCCCTTTTCAGGCTTTGGACCGCAGCCCCTGCATCGCAGGCCCGGTACATGGCCCAGGCGGCCGGGAACGGCAGCATGGCAGACCCGAAGTTCCGGCAGCTTTGGTGGGTGCTGGCCCTGTTCACGGATAGCTATGCTCCCCTGGAACAGAGGGCAACCTACCTGGAGGCCCTGCGCGAGACCACGGCCCCCTACAACGCTCGGGAAGTCCGTGAAAACGGCTTCAGCCTGCTGCGCCAGATCGGGGCCCTGGACGAACAGAATCTTCGCGACCTGATCGGCGCCACGGAACACCACAGTTGGCAATTCCGGAATTTTACCCGGCGGCTCCTCGACGAGATCATGGAGCAGCGGCCGGAACGGGCCTACTGGGATTCGTTTGCCAGCGACTTCCCGGAAGCTTCCTTTCCGTACTTTTATACAAAACTGCGCGCGTTATGAGAGCCATGGTCATTTCAGGGGGCGGGAGCAAGGGCGCTTTTGCCGGGGGGGTGGCACAATACCTGCTCCAAAAGCAGCAGCGCAAGTAC
>DATIPV010000168.1:0-5874 GCA_035471525.1 Robiginitalea sp. | reverse complement strand
GAAACCGGGGCCACCTGGCGGTCGCCCGAACTGGAGCTGAACGATATCGGCTTCCAGCGGCAGGCAGACGATATACGGCATTACGCGTGGGTGGGGTATCAGACCCTGAAACCCGACAAAAACTTCCGTCGGGTAGGGATCAATTACAACCACTGGAGCGCCTGGGACTTCGGGGGCAACCACAACATGCTCATGTTCAACGCCAACAGCTGGCAGAACTGGAGCAGTAACTGGTTCACCAACCTGGGGTTCTCCTTCCGCGCTTTGCAGTACTCGAATTCGGCCCTTAGGGGAGGGCCCAGGCTCCGGGAATCGCCTACCGTGAGCTTCTGGAACTCAGTAAATTCAGACAACCGCAAAAAAGTCGGCTTCAATTTCTTTCACTCGGGCATCACCGCCCTCGACGGATCGCGCGACCGCTACAGCGTGGAGGGGGGCATCGTCTATCAGCCGATCAATGCGTTGCGGGTTTCGGCCTATCCGACCCTGCAGTTGAACAGGGACCGGCTGCAGTATATCCAAAACCTGTCTGTCGGCAGCGACCCCCGTTATCTGAACGGGACCGTCGACCAGCGTACCCTGGGTATGTCGCTGCGGGTGAATTACACCATCAACCCAAATTTGACCATCCAGTACTGGGGGCAACCCTTCATTTCCCAGGGGCGCTTTTCGGATTTCAAGCACGTCTCAGACCCGATAGCGGCCCGTTTCGAAGACCGGATCACGAATTATGGCCCCGGCCAGCTGAGTTTTGCCGACGGGGTGTATTCCGTCGACGAGGAGCAGGACGGTATTCCCGATTTCAGCTTTGGCGACCCGGACTTTTCCTTCATCCAGTTCCGTTCCAACCTGGTGCTGCGCTGGGAGTATGTGCCCGGTTCAGAGCTCTACCTGGTCTGGTCGCAAGACCTGACAGCCTCGGGGGATCCCGGCGACAGCCTGCTGGGCAGCCTGGAGTCCAATGTCTTTGGCCAGAGGCAACCCACCAATATCTTCCTGCTCAAGGCGACCTATCGGTTTGCTTTCTGAGGAGGCACTGGCCCGGAACCTGCGGTTATTGCCCAGCAGGGGGGCAAGGCAAAAGAAACGACATCTGAGGCCCTTAGTGGGCTTCCAGCCAGTTATCGCCCACCCCGATGTCGACGACCAGGGGCACGGCCAGCTGGTAGGCGCCTTCCATCTCGTGTTTGATGAGCTGGCTCACCTTCTCGAGTTCGGGCCTGTAGACGTCAAAGACCAGTTCGTCGTGTACCTGCAGCAGCATGCGGGTGCTGTAAGCGCCTTCCTTTAATTTGCGGTGGATGCGGATCATGGCGATCTTGATGATGTCGGCCGCGCTGCCCTGAATGGGGGCGTTTACCGCGTTCCGCTCGGCGGCGCCCCGCACCACGGCGTTGCTGCCGTTTATGTCTTTCAGGTAGCGCCGGCGGCCGAGCACGGTCTGTACGTAGCCGTTTTCGCGGGCGAAGTGGATCTGATCGTCTATATAGCTGCGCAGCTTGGGATACGTCTGGTAATAAGTGTCTATGAGTTCCTTGGCCTCGCTGCGGCTCAGGTCGGTCTGGTTGCTCAGGCCAAAGGCCGAAACCCCGTATATGATCCCGAAATTCACCGTCTTGGCGTTGGAGCGCTGCTCGCGGGTAACCTTGTCCAGGGGTACCTGGAAAACCCTGGCGGCTGTGGAGGCGTGGATGTCTTCGCCCCTTTTGAACGATTCGATCATGGTGTCTTCCTGGCTCAGGGCGGCAATAATGCGCAGCTCGATCTGGGAGTAGTCGGCCGAGAGCAGCTGGTACTCGTCGCTGCGCGGGATAAAGGCCCTGCGTATTTCCCGCCCGCGGGCGGTGCGGATGGGGATGTTCTGCAGGTTGGGGTTATTGCTGCTCAATCGCCCGGTGGCCGCGACCGCCTGCATATAATCGGTATGCACCCGGCCCGTGGACGGGGCCACCTGCTCGGGCAGGGCGTCCACATAGGTGCTTTTGAGCTTGGCGAGCCCGCGGTAGTCGAGCACCATGCGCACGATGGGGTGCTCCTTGGCCAGTCCCGAAAGCACATCCTCGGCAGTGGAATACTGGCCCGTGCGGGTCTTCTTGGGCTTGTCTACCAGCTTGAGCTTGTCGTACAGGATATCGCCCAGTTGCTTGGGCGAGCCGATGTTGAAGGTTTCGCCTGCCTGCTCGTAGATTTCGGCTTCGAGCTTCCGGATATCGCCTTCCAGTTCCACAGACAATTCCTTCAAAAAGGAGGAGTCGAGGTTGATGCCCTCCAGTTCCATATCGGCCAGCACCCGCAGCAGCGGAATCTCGAGTTCCGTAAACAGGGATTCGGTGCCGCTCTCCTTGAGTTCAGGCCCGAAATGCCCTGCCAGCTGCAGGGTGATATCGGCGTCCTCCACGGCGTACTCGGTCTGTTCTTCCAGGGGTACCTCGCGCATGCTCAGCTGGTTTTTGCCTTTCTTGCCGATGAGCTCGCTGATGGGAACCGGGCTGTAGTTCAGGTAGGTCTCGGCCAGCACGTCCATATTGTGCCGCATGTCGGGGTTGATCAGGTAATGGGCCAGCATGGTGTCGAACAGCGGGCCTTTCACCTCCATGCCATATTTCCGGAGTACCTTGATGTCGTATTTCAGGTTCTGCCCCACTTTTTCGATCGCTTCCGATTCGAAGAAGGGCCGCAGTTCTTCCAGGAGCGCGCAGGCCGCCTCACGGTCCTCCGGGAAGGGGAGGTAATACCCCTTGTGGGCTTCCCAGCTGAAGGCGATGCCCACCAGCTCGGCTTCCAGGGGGTTTAGGGAGGTAGTTTCCGTGTCGAAGCAGACGCGGGGCCGGCCCTGCAGGGTTTTCAGGAAGAGCCCGCGGGCCATGGGGGAGGTGAGTGCCTGGTAGAGGTGCGAAACTTCCCTGATGGTCTTTCGGCCGCTGTAGGATGCGATTTCCGGCAGATCCTGCCCGTCGTCCCCGAAAAGCGAAAACTGGCCGCTCCCGGCCACCCGGGGCTGCTGCCGCGCCGTTTCGGTGCCCGTAACCGGCGCGGAGGGCTGGGCCTCCCCGGAAAAGAGCTTCAGGAATTGCTCCTTGAGCCGCCTGAACTCGAGTTCCTCAAAAATTTCCTGCACTTTCTGGGAGTCGGGTATGCTCAGCTCAAAGTCGTGCTCGTCAAAGGTGACCTCGCAATCGGTACAGATGGTGGCCAGTTTTTTGGAAAGCTTGCCCAGCTCGGCGTGGGTCTCGACGATTTCTTTCAGTTTGCCTTTCAGCTGGTCGGTGTTGGCCAGCAGGTTCTCCAGGGTCCCGAACTGGGCGATCAGCTTCTGGGCGGTTTTTTCTCCGACCCCCGGAAATCCTGGAATATTGTCGCTGCTGTCGCCCATCATCCCCAGGTAGTCGATGACCTGTTCGGGCCGTTCCACCCCGAAACGCTGCTGTATTTCGGGTATGCCCCAGATTTCTATCCCGTTGCCCATCCGGGAGGGGCGGTACATAAAGGTGTGTTCGGTAACCAGCTGCCCGAAGTCCTTATCGGGGGTAACCATATAGACCAGGTAGCCCTGGTCTTCGGCCTGCCGGGCCAGGGTGCCGATAATGTCGTCGGCTTCCAGGCCCGAGAGCTCGATCACCGGGATATGCATGGCCTTCAGGATGTCGTGAATCCAGGGGATGGCCACCTTTATGGCATCAGGGGTCTCGTCGCGGTTGGCCTTGTATTCCGGAAAGAGCTCGGTGCGCTCGGCACTGCCGTCTTTATCGAAACAGACCGCCAGGTGGTCGGGTTTTTCCCGCCTGATTACGTCGAACAGGGAATTCATGAACCCCATAATGGCCGAGGTGTCCATGCCCTTGGAATTGATGCGCGGGTTTTTGATCAGGGCGTAATAGCCGCGGAAGATCAGGGCATAGGCATCCAGCAAAAAGAGGCGTTTTTTTTCGGACATGTCGGGTGTGTTAGGAAGCTTTCAAAACTAGCTAGATTCTCACGATTTCAGGTAACTCTCCGAGGGGACGTTCCGGTGGCCTGTACTGTCGAAGCGGCGGTAGCTGAATCCGGGATGGATGCAGAAGGCCCCGCTTTCGCCCTGCTTGTTCAGGGCCACGAAACCGATCTGGAAATCGGTGCGCCCCCGGTTTTTCATCATGATGCGGCGTACGCCTTCCTCACAGGCCTTTTGCGGGCTCATGCCCTGTCGCATCAGTTCCACGATCAGGAAGCTCCCCACCGTGCGTACCACCTCTTCGCCCACGCCTGTGGCGGCTGCGCCTCCCACCTCGTCGTCTACATAGAGGCCGGCCCCGATCACGGGCGAATCGCCCACCCGCCCCCTCATTTTATATGCCATACCGCTAGTGGTGCAAGCCCCGGCCATCCGGCCGCCGGCGTCGAGTGTAATCATGCCGATGGTGTCGTGGTTCTCAATATTGATTACAGGTTTGTATTCGGCCTCTTTTTGCCACTCCTCCCATTCGCGGCGGGAGGCTTCGGTAAGGAGGTCTGTCTGCTCAAATCCCTGTTCCAGGGCAAAGCGGGCCGCGCCTTCGCCTACCAGTATTACGTGGGGTGTTTCTTCCATCACCTTTCGCGCCACCGAGACCGGGTGCACAAATCCCTCCAGGGCCATCACCGCACCGCAACGGCCGTCGGGATCCATGATGCAGGCGTCGAGCGTTACATGGCCGTCCCGGTCGGGCCGCCCGCCCAGGCCCACGGTTTGGTTGTTCGGATCGGCCTCTTCGACCATTACCCCGGCTTCCACCGCGTCGAGGGCGCTGCCCCCGGGTTCCAGGACCGACCAGGCCCGGGCGGTGGCGTTGCCGAAATTCCAGGTACAGACGGCCACAGGCTTAATAGGGGTGCCCGAAGAGGCTGCGGGCTGGTCCTGGGGGGTGGCATCCCGGCAGGCGTTCAGGGCGGTGGCCCCGAGCAGGCCGGCCGAGCCCAGGGAGGAATTTCTCAGGAATTTTCTTCGGTGCATACGGGGAAGGGATTATTTTAGGGTCCTAAAGATACACATTATGCTGGTAGAAGTCTGTGCCAATTCGCCCGAATCGGCCCGTGCCGCCGAACAGGCAGGGGCCGACCGCATTGAGTTGTGCAGCGAACTGGCTGTGGGCGGAGTTACCCCTTCCCGGGGCGTCCTGGAATGGGTTCGCGAGCACATCCGCATCCCGGTGCATGTGCTCATCAGGCCCCGCAGCGGGGATTTCTGCTATTCCGAAGTGGAGCTCGAATGCATGCTCCGCGATATCCGTCAGTGCGTCGCTTTGGGCTTTGAGGGCGTGGTGAGCGGCTGCCTGCAGGCCGACCGGCATGTTGATGCCGCCGCCACCAGACAGCTTATGGTGGCCGCCGGCTCCTGTCATTTCACCTTCCACCGCGCCTTCGACCGCTGCCCCGATCCGGAGGCTGCCCTACAGGCGCTCGAGCAGTTGGGGGTACCTACCATTCTCAGCAGCGGACAGGCTCCCGATGCCCTTGCCGGGCTGCCCCTGCTGCAGCGGCTTCTGGGCCAGTCGCGGAACTGCAATCTGATGCCGGGAGGCGGAATTCATGCGGGCAATGCAGCCCGATTCCGGGAAGCCGGATTTACCGCAATTCACCTGTCGGGAGTCCCGAAGCCGACCGGGCCGGAAGCCGATGCCGGTTTGCCGATGAACACTCCCTCCCTGCTCCGCGAAGGCCGCCCGCTGCACACCGACCCGGCCCTCGTCTCGGCCGTTATCCGCAGCCTGAGGGAGGGCCGGGAGTGATGCGGAGCGGCTGAAAAAGAGGTATATTTGTAAAAAATCCCCATGTTTCGCTGGCTGCTTTTCATTGTCGTCTACCTGGCCCTGGGTCTCTACACCCTGCAGGCCCTGCGCTCGGGCACCCGTTTTCCCT
>DATIPV010000167.1:0-3308 GCA_035471525.1 Robiginitalea sp. | reverse complement strand
CCAGCGCCTCTGCGTAATCCCTGACGGAGACCTCTTCCAGGCCATCAAAAAAGGGAAGGCCGATGTGGTTACCGGCGAAATCGCCTGTTTTGAGAAAGGCGGGATTGCCATGGCCGACGGCGCCCGTCTCGGGGCCGACATCATCGTAACGGCTACAGGGTTGAAAATGAAACTGCTCGGGGGCGCCCGGGTTACCGTGGGCGGCCAGCCCCTCGATACGCATGAAGTGCTGGTTTACAAGGGGATGATGATGAGCGGGGTGCCCAATTTTGCCCTGGCCTTCGGGTATACCAACAATTCCTGGACCCTGAAGACCGACCTGACGGCCAACCTGGTCTGCCGGATCCTGAATTATATGGACCGCAAGGGCTACCGGGTGGTAGTGCCCGAGGTCCCCGGCGACATACAGGGAGAGGAATTCCTGCCCCTGGATGCCGGCTATATGAAACGGGCAAAGCATATCCTGCCCAAAAACGGCTCCAAACGCCCCTGGCGGGTCTACCAGAACTACCTGATGGACATGCTGCTCACGCGGTTTGGCCGGGTCGGCGACCGGCATCTCAGGTTCTCTTCAGAAACAAAGGGCTGAGCCTGGCAACGCGATGGACGGCCGCTTCCCCGAAAGGGAGCCGGGGTCAGAATCTGCCGCAGCCCCGGGCCGCCATAACATCCAATTTTTCGCTGAGACCGCCCTCCAGCAAATTCCCGTAATCGGCCTGACAAAAGGGACACGAATTGAGATGGCCATCGGCATCGATGTGGATAAGCTGCCGTCCGCCCGCAAAACACCCCACACGACGGTGGTAATACCCCTGATAATGTATCAGGGGGTACTCCAAATAGCCTGAGCCGTAGTTCAATTCCAGGTAGAGGGCTTCTACCGAAGCTATGGAGGCTTCAGACAGGGAGACAGGCCGGTTTTTATAACGCCCCACAGGCAAAGGCTCCAGGAATTGAACGAAATGTACCCCGCATCGCCGGGCAAAATCCATATAGTTCAGGAGTTCTTCCCGCCGGCACAGGTCGTCGTTCAGGCAAACCGAAAAAGCCACCGCAAGCCCGGCTTCCAGGGCGTTCTGCGCAGCCTCAAGCGCCCAGGAATACGCTTTTTGATGGTTCCGGAAGGCGTTGTGCCTTTCTTCCTCATAGTGATCCAGGCTAACAAACACCCCCGTTAGCCCCGCTTTTTTCAGCCGTTTGGCCTTCTCCCGGGTAAGCTGATAGCCGGAGGTGGCCACCCAGGATTTTACATGCCCGGGCATTTGGGAAATGAGCGATTCCAGCAATTCCGGCTTTAACAGAGGCTCTCCCCCGGTAAAGTAGACCTGCGAAACCCCTATGCGGTATATTTCTTCGAGGAGTTTCTGATATTGATCCACCCCCAGGGTATCTTTCATGTTCAGGGTGTCCCAGGCAGAACAGTGCTCGCATTGCATCGCGCATTTCTTGGTTATGGACAGGAACACCTTGTTGATGCGGTTTGTTTCCTGCTGATGCGGCTTGAAACGGCTCAGCTCCGTGGCGACAAACCGCTCAAAGGCGTGGTCTTTCCAGCCCGGGATATACAAATCCATATAATACAGGCCGTTGGCCTTTACCATTTTGCGGATCCGGTGTTTCCCCAGGATGCTCCTCCGGCGCCTAACCAGGTAATACACCCCGCGAACCCAGTCGAGCGGATTCCTGTAACAGCGCCTGAGCACGCGAAACAAGGTCCTCTTGAATTTCAGGCGAACCCGGAATTTGGCCCACCCGGTTAGTATTTCGGGGGCTTCGGCCCATGCGATACGGACCGCTGCGGGTTCCACAGCGGGCGGCTCCGGTACCGGCGGGGGATTGGGAATCCTACTTTCTCTCATCGCTGGCAACGATTTCCGGTTGAGATTTCAGGATAGCCTCGATCAGGGCGTCGTACTGTGCCTTTGAAAAGGAGGTGAAGTGACCCGGGTCCCTGAATTTCTTCAATTCCGCAAAATCGGGCACGCCCTCAAAATTCCTTTTGTAGGTGTAGAACCCTTTATTCCGGATAAATACGGTGCGCGCCTCTCCCTGTCTGGGGGGGCTTTGGTATCGGATGTCCACCCAGTCGCCCACTTCGGACTGAGTGAGGTATTTCTGGTCGGGCCTTTCCAGAAGGGCACCCACCTCCCGTTCGTAATTGTCTGTGGCCGAATACGGCAACACCCGGGTCTTATCCAAAGCCAGATTTTCGGAATAATCGATGGCAACCTTGTCGAGCTCCCAGAACATAAACCCGGTCTCCAGGCGCACTTTCAGCGGCTCATTCCCCACCCCCGAAAGGTTTACCGGCAGGGCGATTTCCTGGAATTTCAGGGGCCCCACGGCATAGACTTTATGCTGCAGCTCCCATCCGTTGCCGGCATCTATATAGACCGAAAGGGGAAGGGATTGGTCTTCGCGCCACGCATACGATTTCTCGGGAGGATTGTTTTGCTGGTTTTCCTGGAATTGCGGAAAGAAATCCCCGAACTGCTCGTAGAACTTACCCATCACATAATCGAGCCAGAGGGAATTTTTCAGGGATAAAACAAGCTTGCCCGAGGTTTGCTGCGCCTGGTGCTCGAACCACAGGTCGATTTTTCTCGTGTTGTCTGCATTTTGCAAGGGGGTGTTAAAGGCGGCCAGGTATTCGTCGGCTGCCAGAACCTCCCGGGTAACGTTGTGATGGCCGTCGGCCATGGCCCGGAAGGGTGCCTGAGGGTCGCTGATCGTATGCAGGGCGCCCGAGGGATCCATGGCTACCGTTACCGAATGGGGGTGGTCCACTATCTCGAGCACCGCTTCGTCGGTGTGCTGGATCTCCAGTAATTCGTTGGTGATCTGGATGTTGTAAAACCCGTCCTTTTCCACAATGTCGGGTAGTTTCAGGTAGTTTGCCCGCTGCGCGCTTTCAATGATGTTTCCCGGATACAGCTCCCCCTGAAAGGCCCACTGCTCCCCATCGCCCGCATAGATGAAGGGGCAGGAACTCTTGGTGAGCATCACAATAATCATAATCAGGGCCAACGTGCCAACCACAATTCCCACACCGCTGAGAACGCTCCGCGCAGCGTCATTCTCGGAATACCCGATTTTCTGAACGGAGGCTATAGGCAGGCTCAAAGGGGTTCCGGGCGTCAGGGTAATCTGTTCATCTATATAGAGATGCACCTCGTTCAGGGGAGATTGGCGCTGCCTTTTATAGCGGTAGCCTCTTCCTACTTCGGGGGTGCGCTTATACGTGTGCTCGGCAGGCAGCACCACCGGGATGCCCTTGAGCTCATAGCTGCTCTCGTCTATCTGTGCAT
>DATIPV010000166.1:0-7290 GCA_035471525.1 Robiginitalea sp. | reverse complement strand
GCCCCTGGTACCCAACACACCCGATGTTTGGGCCTTTATCGAAGCCGACTTCCAGTATGCCAAAGACAACCTGGACGACGTAACCGGAGCCGGCCGTGTGAACAAATGGGCCGCCGCCGCCTACCTGGGCAAGGCCTATCTGTACCAGGGCAAATGGTCTCAGGCGAAAGGCGAGTTCGACGACGTGATCCTCAACGGCGTAACTTCAAATGGGCTGAAATACGCCCTGCTGGACAACTACGCCCAGATCTACAACGCCGAGAACGACAACCACGCCGAATCGGTAATGGATGTGGAATCTGCCAACAATACGGGCAGCACTCAGAACGCCAATTACTTTGACGACCTGAACTACCCGTACAACACCGGACCCGACGGCCCCGGAAACTGCTGCGGCTTCTTCCAGCCCAGCATCGACATGGGTAATCACTTCCGGACCACCAATGCCGGCCTGCCGCTGCTGGATTACTCCTTCAACGACCCGGCTAACGCCGTAGCCAACAACTGGACTCACGTATTTGTCGACGGTCAGGACGAAGGCACCTTCGTGGAAGATGCCGGCCCGCTGGATCCGCGTATCGACTGGTCTATCGGCCGTATGGGCATCCCGTACCTGGATTGGATCGAGCACCCTGGATCTCCCTGGATTCGGAGCTTCCCCTACGCAGGCCCGTATTCGCCCAAGAAGTACATCTACTACCGCACCCAGGAAAACAGCCTTACAGACGGTAGTTCCTGGACCCGCGGGTATGCTTTGATGAACTACACCATCATCCGTTTCGCCGACGTGCTGCTGATGGCTGCCGAGGCTGAAGTGGAACTTGGCAACCTTTCAAACGCCTGGAACCTGGTCAACCAGGTTCGCGCCCGTGCCGCTAACTCCCAGTACTGGGTGAAAGAGTACGACAACCCGTCCCAGAACGCCGCCAACTATGTTATCGCCGAGTATGGACTGATCGATTTCGCAGATCAGGCCACTGCCCGTAACATCGTACGCTTCGAGCGTAAGCTGGAGCTCTCCGGCGAAGGACACCGCTTCTTCGACCTGGTTCGCTGGGGCATCGCCGGAACGGAGCTGAACCGTTACCTCGATTACGAAGGACAGTTCCTGGTAACCAAGTTTGGAGGCGCCAACTTTTCAGCTGGCAAGCACGAGTACCAGCCCATTCCGCAGGCGCAGATCGACCTGCAGGGATCGGATGTGCTCACTCAGAACCCCGGCTGGTAATAAGCGATTAACAAACATTAATAAAAGATTAAAGGCCGCTAAACAGCGGCCTTTTTTCTTGTGCTATCCCGCGAATTCCCGCATTTTTGTTTTTATTGACAAACAACTGATCCATGAGATGGAAACTGGCCTCCGGATGGGCCGCAACAGCAATCCTGTTCGCATCCTGTACCGGCAATGCAGAAACCGCTGCGCTTTTTGAAAATATACCCGCCGACCAATCCGGCATACAGTTCGAGAACCGCCTGTACGAGAATGACTCCATCAATATCCTCGACAACGAATTCGTGTACAACGGAAGCGGCGTGGCCCTGGGAGATCTCGACGGAGACGGGCTGGACGATATTTTTCTGGCCGGCAACCAGGCCAACAATGCCCTGTACCTGAACCGCGGGAAGCTGAAGTTCGAAGACATCACGCAGGCTTCGGGTATCGGCAAGCCCGATTCCCTGCTTTGGTCGTCGGGGGTAAGCCTGGTAGACCTGAACCTGGACGGGCGACTCGACGTCTATATCTGTAACACGTTTTACCGGGATTCGCTGCATCGCCGCAACCTGCTGTACATAAACAAGGGAAACGGGGACGACGGGATTCCCCGTTTTGAAGAAGAGGCCGCCGCCTACGGCATTGCCGACGACAGCTATTCGTCACACGCCCAGTTCTTCGACTACGACAACGACGGCGACCTCGATCTTTTTATAGGAGTAAACCGCATCGAAGGCATCAACCCGTCCCAGTTCCGCCCGCTGGAAGACGACGGCACATCCATGAGCCGCGACCGCCTGTACCGAAGCGACTGGAACGATTCCCTGGGTCGTCCGCACTTCACGAACGTTTCCGAACAGGCCGGCATTGTTCACCACGGTTACAGCCACAGTACGCTGATCCACGACTTTAACAAAGACGGCTGGATGGATATATACGTCGCCAACGACTTTTTCAGCAACGACCTGGTCTACATCAACAACCAGGACGGGACTTTTACCAACCGGGCCGGCGACATTTTCAAGCACTTCAGCCTTTCCTCCATGGGAAGCGACCTGGCCGACATCAACAACGATGGGGAACTCGACCTGTTCACCACGGAGATGCAGCCCTATTACAACAAACGCAAAAAGCTCTTCCAGGGCCCCAGCAGTTACGACAAGGAGATCTTTACCCGCCAGTACAACTACGAATACCAATACGCCCGCAATACGCTGCAAATCGCCAACGGGACCGACCCGCAGACCGGCCTGCCCGTATTCTCGGAAACGGGCATGTTTGCCGGAATCCAGGAAACCGACTGGAGTTGGGCGCCGCTCTTTGCCGACTACGACAACGACGGCTGGCAGGACCTGATTATCACCAACGGTTTCCCGAAGGACGTGACCGACCGGGATTTCGGCGACTTCCGGGTTACCGCGAACCGCCTGGTGAGCAAAGAACAATTGATTGCGGCCATCCCGGAGATCAAAATCCCGAATTTCGCCTTCAAAAACAACGGCAACCTCACATTTGAAGACGTAACGGAAGCCTGGGGCCTGAATTTTGGCACCTTCTCGAACGGGGCCGCCTATGGCGACCTGGATCTGGACGGCGACCTGGACCTGGTAATCAACAACCTGAACGAGAAGGCCCTGCTGCTCGAAAACCACAGCACCGAGCTGTATCCGGAACAGCATTACCTGCGCATACGGCTGAAAGGCACGGAACTGAACCCGGCGGGCTACGGCAGCCTGGTTTCGGTATATCAGGGGGGGCATGTGCAAAAACTCCGCCTGCTATCCGGCCGGGGATACCTATCCAAACCCGAATCGGTGCTGCATTTCGGGCTCGGGGCTGCAGCACAGGCCGATTCGGTGCTGATCGAATGGCCCGACGGGCTGGTACAGCGGATGGTGGCTATTGCGGCCAACCAGGTTTTGGAAGCAGATCATGCCCTGGCAGTTCGCAACCCTTCCTACGGCATGCCTCCCAAGGCTTCCGCGCCCTTGACGGAAGTAGCGGCAGAAAAGGGCCTGGATATCCTGGTGCGCGACATCGATTTTATCGACTTTAATTTCCAGCGCACCCTCCCGCATAAATTCTCTCAATACGGCCCTTCCCTGGCGGCCGGCGATGTAAATGAAGACGGCCTAACCGACCTGTTGGTGGCCGGCAGCCGCGGCTTTGCCGAAAAATGGCTGTTGCAAAACGCCGACGGCACCTTCAGCGAGCAAGACGCCAATTATAAAAATGAAGCCGGGAAGGAAGAAGAAGACACCGCCACCCTGCTGTTCGACGCCGACTCGGATGGAGACCTGGACCTGTACCTGGCCCGCGGCTCGGGCCAATACGAACCCGGGCACCCCTGGTACCGGGACCTGCTGTTGCTCAATGACGGGAAGGGCCAATTTGCCCCTGCCCCCGGGGCCCTCCCGGAAATGGTGTCGAACAGCTCGGTGGTGAAGGCGGCCGATTACGACCAGGACGGCGACCTGGATCTTTTTGTGGGTAGCCGCGTACTGCCCTTTGCCTATCCCTCGGCCGACCGCTCGTATGTGTTGAGAAACGACAGCAGTGCCGGCCAGGCCCGGTTCAGCGATGTAACCCGGGAAGTCTGCGGGGCGCTGGAATATGCAGGGCTGATCAGCGACGCGCTCTGGACCGATTTTAACGGGGATGCCCGGCCCGACCTGATACTGGCGGCCGAGTGGAGCCCGCTGCGCTTCTTCGAAAACCGCGGAGGGCAATTGGCAGAGGTTACCGATGCCACCGGCCTTTCGGAAGACAAGGGCTGGTGGAACAGCCTGACCGCCGCCGATTTGGACAATGACGGCGATACGGACTACGTAGCCGGAAACTCGGGCACCAATATTTATTTCAAGGGCAACAAGGACCAGCCCGTGCGTATTTACGCCAAGGATCTGGACGACAACGGGATGATAGACCCGCTCATCTCCTATTACCTGCGCGACAGCCTGGGGGTGAAAAGGGAATACCTGTACCACCCCTGGCAGGACGTGGTGAAGCAATTCTCGGCCATCCGCAAGCGCTTCAACTCCTTCGGGGAATTCGGGTCTTCCACCCTGCCCGAGATGTTTAAAGACGGGCTGCTCGACGACGCCGTGGTCTACGAGTTCAATACCATGGAAACTTCCTGGATCGAGAACCTGGGCGGCAACCGGTTCAGGCGGCATGCCCTGCCCCTGGCAGTGCAAATCGCCCCGGTATACGGCATGGCACCGGCAGACTTCGACGGGGACGGGCTAATCGACCTGCTCGTGGTCGGCAACGATTACGGCATGGAGGTACAGCAGGGTCGGGCCGACGCCCTGATGGGGCTGCTCCTGAAGAACCGGGGCGACGGGTCGTTCGAACCCCTGAATGCCGACCGGAGCGGCTTTTACGTGCCTGGCGACGCCAAGGCCCTGGTGCGGCTCCTGACAGCCGACGGCAAGTCCCTGTGGGTAACTTCGCAAAACAACGCCCGATTAAAGGCCTTCGAAACTGTTGAGGGCGGGATGCTGATCCCCGTTAGCCCCAGAGAAGTGCGGGCCGAAATAACCCTTGGCGACGGCAGCCGGCAGCATCATGAGTTTTATTGGGGCAGCGGTTTCCTTTCGCAATCGGAACGGGTTCTTGAGGTTCCGAAAACGGCCCGGCGCGTTGAATTTTACGACGGCCAGGGGCATGCGACCCGCAGCCTGGACCAGGCAGCGCTTTAGGGTTGTTCCCTCCGGTGGCGGGTAAACCAGTCGAACAGTCCGTCGGTTTGGTAGGCCTGGTCCCACGCATTGTGCCCGACCCCTTCGTAGGGGGTAAAGGTGATGTCGTACCCCAATTCCCGGAGCCGGGCGACCATGGTTTCCGATTCCGAAAAGGGGATTACGGGGTCGTCGGTACCGTGGAATACCCAGATAGCGAGCTGTTTGTCGATCCATGAGGCGTAGGGCATGGGGGCCATGCCGCATACCACCGCCATGGCCGCAAAGGTATCCGGGTACTGCACCGCAAGCTCCCAGCAGGCCGAGCCGCCCCGGCTCAGGCCGGTCAGGTAGAGGCGTGCGGGGTCGACCCGGTTAGACTGTACCACGCTGTCGAGCAATTGCTTTACGGCCCGCACATTCCACCATTGCTTTTCGTAGGGGTTCTGGGGCGCCAGTATCAGGAAGGGAAATTCGTGCCCCTCTGCCAGCATTCTCGGCGGCCCACCCGACTTGAGGGCTTCCAGATCCTGCCCCGACTCCCCTCCCCCGTGCAAAAAAAGCAGCAGCGGATATTGCTCCGTTCGCGAATCATCATAGCCGGGCGGGTAGTACAGGTAGTAATGCAGCGTTTCCCGTACCTCGGTTTGCCGTGTTCCGGTAACAAGCCTGGATTGGGCCGTACAGGCCTGGAGGAACAGCAGTGTTCCAGCCAGGAGGGTTCTGAAAATACGGCCGAACCTTTTCATCGGGAGGTTTTATTGTTTGGTGTAATAGGAATCGTGGAAGGTGAAACGGCCATCTTCGGTGGCCGGGGCGCTTTTGCTCTTCACATCGATCACCATTACCGGGGGTGCCGCCTCTGAGGCCTTGGCAGCCGGCCAGTTGGGCAAATCCAGGCTGTTCGGGTCTCCTTTTTTGATGAAATTGGCAAAGAAAGCCTGCATCGTCTCCGAAACTTTGTAATCATCTGCCGTCCAGGCGTAATCTTCTACCAGGGGCAGGTTGCCCATGCAATATTCGATTTCACAGGCATGCGGGGCGCCGATGGGGGCCGGACGGGCCGGGGCACCTTCGGAGGCGCGCACGGTTCCCCCGGCCAGGCCGGGTACCAGCTCCTGGTCTTTCAGGGGCGGGCGCAATTTGCTGTACAGATAGCGGTATACGGGCTGGCTGCTGTTCTTGCGGTGCAGGTCGAACCATTTCCAGGTGCTGTACACGATAAAACGGTCGGAAGCCAGGGCGGTGGCTGCATATTCGACCTCTTTGGCACTGGCGTGCGGATAGGCGTCCAGCACCTGCTGAAAACCTTCCGGATAGGCTTCCATTACCTTGGCTTGAAAATTCTCGGGGGTGTAGGGCTGGCCCTGCATAAAGGCCCTCCCCGGGATTTCGGCGCTGTTCCAGCCTACCAGCAGCGGTATCTGGGCCTGTTGCCCCTTTTCAAAGATCTCAGGCAGGCTGCCAGGCAAAAAGTAGCCATCTATTACCATAGGAAACCCGAACCGGCCGCTCTCATTGTATATTTCATAGATATCGCGGGTGGGCAGCCTGCGCAGGTCCTTTACAGAAGTAACCCCTGCTTTTTGCAAAAAGTCGGCCCCTTGTTTTTCGGCTTCGGCGAGCGACACCGGCGCCATGGTCGGGAAAATGGCGGCCCCGCTCTCGCCAATGGCCCCTGCGAGCATGTTTTTGGATAAAGGGGAAGCCATTAAGGTACTCACCCCGATAGAACCGGCCGATTCCCCGGCAATGGTGATTTTATCCGGGTCGCCCCCAAAGGCCGCAATATTATTTTTCACCCACTGCAGGGCGGCAACCTGGTCGAGGGCGCCGTAATTCCCTGAGGCCTTATAGGGAGCCTCTGCGCTCAGCTCCGGGTGGGCCAGGTACCCAAAGATGTTCAGGCGGTAGTTGGTGGTAACCACCACCATCCCTTTTTTTGCCATGCTCTCCCCGTCGTAGCGGTATTCGGAGGCATCCCCGGCCACGTTGCCGCCCCCGTAATAATATACCAGCACCGGCAGCTTATCCGTATCGCGCCTGGCCGGGGTCCAGACATTCAGGTACAGGCAGTCTTCGCTCACCCCGGCCGAGCGCGACTTCATGTCGCCGAAGACATTGGTCTGCATGGGCCGCGGGCCAAAGGCCTTGGTGATCTTTACCCCCTCCCAGGGGTCCATGGGCTCTGGGGCTTTCCAGCGCAGCGGGCCCACAGGGGGCTTTGCGAAAGGCACCCCGAAATAGGTCTGGATTCCGGTATGCGTGTCGTAATTGCCTTCGACAGTGCCCTTGTCGGTGCGGGCCTGCACGGCAAAGGCGTTGTTGCCCTGGGCAGTAAGGGCAGATGCGGCGATAAGCATAACGGCTAATACACAGCGTTTGGTCCTGGTC
>DATIPV010000165.1:0-7966 GCA_035471525.1 Robiginitalea sp. | reverse complement strand
AGAGCAACACCAACCCCATCAACATGCCTCAAAGCATGGGCGGTTTCGGACGGGTGGAATCGGATTACAGCCTGCTGCAGTTCGGACTGGCCTATGCCTATAAGCTGAGCGATCAGTTCTCCATCGGCATTCAGCCTACCTTCGACTTCGCCTCCCTCGAATTGTGGCCCAACCCGACTGCCAACCCGACCCAGGCCGGTTACCCCCGCACCGACACGGCAACCGCCTTTGGCTTCGGTGGCCAGGTAGGCCTGTATTTTGACAGCGGCACCGGGTTCAAGGCCGGTACATCCTATAAAACCGTTCAGAGCTTCGGCGATTTCGAGTTCAACAACACCTACCTCGACAACAGCGCAAGCACCAGCACCTTTGCCATGGATTACCCGGCCATCTGGTCGCTGGGCCTGGGGTACTCCCTGGGATACATAGACCTGGCGCTCGATTACCGCCTGGTAGACTACGAAAACACCGACGGCTTCAAAACCAAAGGCTGGACCCCTGCCGCCACGGTTGCCGGATTTGGCTGGAAAAACATATCCATCATTTCGGCTGGCCTGCAGTACAAATATTTCCGCCATGTGCCTATCAGGCTGGGGTACACCTACAGTTCCAACCCGATCTCGTCTGAAATGGCCTTCTTCAACATTCCGGCCACCGCCATCATCGAAAATGCCTTCCAACTGGGCATTGGCCTTGAAGCCGGGGAACATTTCCAGCTCGACGGGGTATTCCACATGGGCTTCAGCGGGGGAGACACCTCGGGACCTGTCTATAACCCGATGCTGATCGGCAACTACCCGCCCTACGGTGCCGTGCCGGGCAGCGAAGTATCCTACAAAATGACCACCTCCATGCTTATGGTGGGAGCCCAGTACAGATGGTAGTTATTTTTTGTTGAGTAATAAGCCCCCGGACCGTTCGTTCGGGGGATTTCATCTATAAGGAAGGTAGTCTGTCCGGTTTGAGGAAACATTTCCGGGGGGTTTGCGTACCTTTAGTAGTGCCAAACCGAGTACATGAAAAAGAAATGGCTCCTGCGCCTGGCCGCCCTGGTGCTGGCCCTGTTGGGCGGTATCCTGTTGTGCGATGCCATTATCGAAGCATCGACCCGCGGGCGGCTGTACGACCAGGCCGACGCCATCCCCTACAACAAGGTGGGCCTGGTGCTGGGAACGGCCCGCCACCGCCCGGAAGGCGGAATTAACCCGTACTACCAGTACCGCATAGACGCCACCCTGGCCCTGTACCGGGCCGGGAAGATCTCCTATGTGCTGGTGAGCGGCGACAACGGCAGCATCTACTACAATGAGCCCCATACGATCAAAAAAGACCTGGTGGCCAGCGGCATCCCGGAAGAACGCATCTTTCTCGACTACGCCGGCTTCCGCACCCTCGACTCCATGATACGGGCCAAGGTCATATTCGGGCTCGACTCGGTAACGGTGATCTCCCAGGAATTCCACAACGAACGGGCCCTGTACATAGCCGGAAAAAAAGACCTGTATGCCATCGGATACAATGCCCGCGATATCAGCGGGCCGGAAGGCATAAAGGTACACCTGAGGGAATACCCCGCCCGGGTAAAGGTATTCCTCGATCTGCTCTTCAACACACAGCCCCGTTTCTACGGCAACCGGATCGAGATCAACTAACCTCCCGATTTCGTATCTTGGCGGGAACGACCAACCTGATCGCATGAACCGACTGAAAACCCTCCTTATAAACCTGGGGCCCGGCCTGCTCTTTGCCAGCATGGCCATCGGCACCTCCCACCTGGTACTTTCCACCAAAGCCGGGGCCACGTACGGCTGGCTTATGGTGATCCCGATTTTGCTGGCCAACCTGCTGAAATACCCGTTTTTTGAATTCGGCATCCGGTATACGAACCGGACGGGTCGCAGCCTGGTGGAGGGGTATTCACGCCTCGGCAAATCGTACATGTGGCTGTATGCGGGGATTACCCTGGTAACCACCTTTACCATTTTGGCCGCGCTCTACGTGGTTACAGCTGGCCTGCTGGCCAATATATTCGGCATTTCGGGCATCGAGATCCACTGGATTGCCCTGGGGCTATTCGGGTTCATCAGCCTCGCGCTGATCATCGGCCGCTACAGCCTGCTGGAAACCACCCTAAAATTCGTGGTCACCATCCTCTTCGCCGCCTTGCTGGTTACCACGGTGCTGGTCCTGTACAAGCCTGCCGTACCCACGGTGGAAAACTTTCAGATGCCTGCCCTGTTCGACCAGGTAGGGGTCCTGTTTTTGATTACCCTGATCGGGTGGATGCCCACGGCCGTGGAGGCGAGCAGCTGGATCAGCCTCTGGAGCCTGGAAAAGTACAAGACCCTGGGGCGCACCCCCAGCCTGAAGGAAGCCCTGCAGGAATTCAACAGCGGGTACGTTGCCACGGCCGTGCTGGCCGTATTCTTCCTGATCATCGGCGTGCGGACCCTCTACGGGACCGGTACCGAGCTGAGCGGAAACGCAGTGGTTTTTGCCCAGCAGGTTACCCAATTGTTTACCACCCATATCGGAGAATGGGCCTATATCTTCATTGCCGTATCGGCTTTCGCGACCATGTTCAGCACCTGTATGACCGCGCACGACGCCATTGCCCGGGTCAGTGTCGATGTGCTGGAGTACCTGCAGCCCAAACGCAAGCGCTATGTGAAGAAATGGCACTACGGGGCGGCCGTGCTGCTGCTCACCGGGGTGAATTACCTGGTGCTGACGGCCCTGAGCGCCAATATGGGGCAGTTGGTGGCGCTGGCCACCTTTATTTCCTTTGTCCTGGCCCCCCTGGTAGGCTATATGAACCTGAAATGCGTTACCGGCCCCGACATGGCCGCCCCGGATAAACCCGGCATGGGCCTGCGATGGCTCACCTATGCGGGCATTGCGTTCCTCTCCCTGTTTGCGGGGTATTACTGCTGGTTGTTGCTTGCCTGAGCCAGCCTTTGTAAAGGCCGGAATCCGTTTCGAAGGGCAGGGCGAAATCGCCCGATTTGTCTCCCGGCCTTTATTTTCGGACCTTTGCAACAGAAAACAAAATCTATGAAATTCTTCAGCGTTGCCCGAAAGACACGCACCGAACAACGATTCACCCCAAAAATGGGCCGCCTCGAGACCAGGGTAACCTACATCCGAAAATTAGTGTTGGGAATCCCCTTTCAAACGCTCCACAAATACCGTGAAACCTATTACGGGGAAGTAAAGTCCTGCGCCGACTGCCGCCTGGAAAACTAACTCAGAATTACTCGTAATTCAAGACCACGAGCGGGTAACGCTCATTCTGCCTGTGCAGCACCTCCAGGCAGTAGACCCCGTCTGTACAGTGGTTGATGATCTCACTTTCGCCCAGGCCCACCGCCTCCGGTATGCTCTCCGGCGAAACCCCTTTTGAGATCAGGTAGTTGCGGATGGCTTCGGCCCGCTGCTGGGAGAGGGCAGAATTGGTCTGTGCACTGCCCCGGCTGTCGGTATGCGCCTCTATGCGGATGCGCAGCCACGGGAATTGGGTCAGGTAACGGGCTGCCTCGTCCAGGACGGCTGTTGCCTCGGGAGCCAGTCGGGTGCTGCCTTTATCGAAATAGTACTTTTCACCCTTCAGAACGGTGCGTCCGCGTAGCTGTTGCACCACGTCTTCCACCGGGGTCAGGTCGATGCGGAGGGGCTCCCCAGACAGCAGGGTCTCCTGTGCCTCCTGACCGGCCAGATCCACGCTGGTAAAGCGCTCTTTGTCAATGCGCAACCGCACCCCTTCATGCCAGGGGATTTCCAGGCGGAAACTCCCGTCTTCGCGGGTGTAGGTCTCCTTCATAAGGCTGTCGCCTGCGACGGTGAGGCGCACCCGGGCCTTTTCAATGCCATACGCCGAGGTGCTGAGCACATAGCCGCGCACCACCAGGGTCTTCAGGCCCGGCAGGTCGTTTACGGCAAATTGGTACAGGTCGTCTCCGCCGGAACCGCCGGGGCGGTTCGAGGCCAGGTACCCTTCATACGCGCCGTTGGCGGCCGCGGGGCGAATGATCAATCCGAAATCGTCGGCCCCGGTATTGATTCCCGGGCCCAGGTTGGCCGGAATGCTGAACGTGCCGTCTTCGAAGAGCTGCGATTTGTAGACGTCCATCCCCCCCAATCCGTAAAAGACATCGGAGGAAAAGTACAGGCTGCCGTCCAGGATAAAAGGCGCGATCTCATTGCCCGGGGTATTGATCTGCGGCCCCAGGTTCAGGGGGGCCGACATAATCTGGCCCTGGTTTGTTATTACGTAATACAGGTCGGTGCCCCCGTACCCCTGCTGGAAATCGGCGGCAAAATAAAGACGCTCCGACTTTTGGTCGTAATAGGGATAATAAAACGAAATGCTGGGGTCGCTCAGCAGCAGCCTGAAGGTGCCGTCGGCCCGGGCAAACCCAATGGCCAGGGTATTCTTCCCGCTTTCGTCGAAGGTAAGCAGGCCCTCCTGGGCATTGGAGCGCACATAAAAGAGCGCATTGAGCGCCTCGCTGTAATAGGGGGTGGCCTCGTGGTACTTTAGCTCTGGCAACCAGGGCAGGGCGTTAACCTGAGAAACGCTGCCATCGCCTCCGATGCGGCCCACATAGATATCGGTATAGGCCTGCCCGGTAGGCAGGTAGGTTTCCTTGGCTTCCTGCGGACGGGTGGAGCTGAACAGCAGGCGATCGTCGTCGTAGAAAGCCGGGGCGTAGTCGTCCTGGGCCGTGTTGCTGGCCAGGGGCGCAACCCGGTAAGACAGGGAAGACCCCAGGTTCTCTTCCAGCAATTCGTAGTTGAAGGATGCATTTTCCATCAATTCGTCGGTAAGGGAATTGCTTCGGGTGCTCAGGAAGGCCTTCGCCCGGTCGGGTCCCGAAGTCCGGGAAAGGGCCTGTAGCATGATGTTGAAATGCCGGTTGGTAAGGGTGCTGTCGAGCCTGAAAATGGCCAGGTAGCGGTCGGCGGCCTTCTGGTAGTCGCGTGTCTTGAAGTACGATTCAGCCAGGTTCAGGCCCTGCTGGTAGGTAAGCGGTGCCTTGCCGCTTTCCAGCTCGTACTGCTGAATGGCCCCCCTGTAGTCGTATTCAAAAAATCGCTGATCGCCCTTGGAGCCCTTCTGACCGTAACCGGTCAGGGCAGCTGCCATGCAAATCAAGCCAATAAACCTGCTCCACTTCATATCCAATACTTAGAAAAATCGCGGACTGTCGATCTGTTTGCCTTTCTTCTTCCCGGCGCCGGGTTCCCGGTCCGGACCGGTAGGCCCGGTACGGCCCAGGTAATACTTCAGAATTATCTCGTGCGAGCCGCTGTTGTAGCCGCCCAGCCCGTTGGTGTTGTAGTCGTAGGAGTACCCCACAAACAGGGTGTTCGACAGCTGGAACCCGGCCAGCCCGCTCACCGCGTTGTCGAAGCGGTAGGCCGCCCCCAGGGTCAGTTTGTCGATCAGCATAAAATTAGCCGAAAGGTTGGCCGTAACCGGCGCCCCCTGCATGTAGTTCAACAAAAAGGCCGGCTTGAATTTCAGGTTCTCGTTTACCTCGAACACGTAGCCGCCGATAAAATTGAACTGCATCTGGTCTTCCACGATCTGGGCCACCTCGTTGCTGTAGAGCCCGTCGGTGAGGAAATTGGGCACCGATAGCCCCAGGTACCAGACCGGGTGGTAGAGGAACAGCCCTGCCCCAACCGTGGGATACACTTCATTGATGTTCTGGGCTCCCAGAATGGGCTCGCCCGGGTTCTCGAAAGTCCCCTTGGTAAAATCGGTGTTCAGAAAGGTCCCGCCCGCGTCCAGGCCGAAAGAGAGGCGCACGTCGTGCTCGAACTGAATCTGGAAGGAATAGGAGATATCCACGAAGGTCTGGGAGGTGGGCCCCAGCTGGTCGCTTACCGCATTGAACCCGAGGCCGTGCTTCCGGTTGCCGAGCGGCACGTTGGCCCCGAACCGGAAGGTGCGCGGCGCCCCCGGGATGTCGATCCACTGGGCCCGGTACAGGAGGGAGAAATCGGTGTACTCCACGCTGCCCACATAGGCCGGGTTAAAGCCGCCGATATTGTACATATACTGGGTATACATGGGTTCCCGCTGCCCGCGAACGGCGGTTGCCGCCAAAAGCAGCAACGCCCACAGCCCCAATCGCTGCCAGGTGCCCAATCCCGTATCCCTTATTAATTGCTTCATACTATCGTATCAGTTGTATCCAGCCTTTCACAGAGGTATCCGCACCCCCTTCGTCTGTGTATTGCAGCACGTAAAAGTACGTGCCGGCCGGGGCTTCCGAGCCCTTGTGGAACCCATCCCAGATCACTTCGCTGTTCAGGTTCGACCCCTCAAAGACCGACTGGCCATAGCGGTTGAATATCTGGATACTGTAGGAACCGATTACCACCTCTTCCAGGCCCGTTTCGGAGTTTATGCGGCCGAGCCGGATTTTCAGCAGGTCGTTAATACCGTCGCCGTTGGGCGAGAACTGGTTGAAAATAAAGCCGGGGTCGGCCGGGGTTCGGGCATTGACCTCGACCAGGACACTGGCCGTATTGTTCGATGCATCGGCGTCGGCCGGGCTCAGGATGCGGGCCGTGTTCGTGAAATCGCCTTCGCGCCGCACATAAGCCGCTATGCTGAGCTCGAAGGATTGCCCGGGTGCCAGGCTCGCGATGTTCCAGATACCGGTTTCGGGATTATAGGCGCCGGCGGGCAGGGTTGCCGGATTATAGAAGTGCGAGGCATATTCAAAGCCCGTATCGGCCTCGGGGCCGATCAGGTCCTGAACCTGTATGCCTGTAACCGTGGCATCGGCTGAAATATTGGTCACCGTAACGACAAAACGGATCCGGTCGCCCACCAAAGGGGCAATGCTCACATCGCTGAGGCTGCCGCCCGGGGTAATCTGCGCAAACTTGGTAATGGCCAGGTCGGCCCCGGTGGGCAGTACAATCTCCACGGTTACCGTACTCTGGTCGTTGTCGGGGTTCCCGTCGAGTGGAAGGGAATCGAGCAGTTCGGCCGTATTGGCGTATTCCCCGTCGGCCAGCACGCTGACCGTGATGTCGAGGGTGGCAGAGCCCAGGGCTGCCAGGGAGGCAACCGTCCAAGCCCCGGAAAGGGGGTCGTAGGTGCCGGCAGATGCCGTGTGGGAAACATAGCTGAAGCCGCTCTGCAGCAGGTCGCCCACCTCGATGCCGGTTACGTCAATATCGCTCAGGTTGTTCAGCGCAACGGTAAAGGTGATCTGCTGGCCCACGGATGCCTGCGGGCTGTCTACGGTCTTAACCACCTCCAGGTCTACGGTGCAAAGGGCGCTGTCGGCGTTCGGGATGCAGGGGTTGTCGTTGGCCGGGTCTTGCTGGTCGTTTACCCCATCCAGGTCTGTGTCGAGGGTATTGGAGTCGAGGGCGTCTATAAATTCGTCCCCGTCTTCGTTCAGCGGGTTGTCGGTATCGGGGCCCACTTCCACGCCGTCCTCAATCCCGTCCCCGTCGGTATCGGGCAGGTTCGGGTTGGTGCCCAGGGTGGCTTCAATACCATCCAGAAGTCCATCGCCGTCGGTGTCGACGTCGCAGTCGTTTACGGTGATGTTTACTACGGCGGTATCCTCACAGCGCCCTTCGGCACTGGTAGTGGTAAACCGGAACGCATACGTGCCGTCGGGCTGGCCTTCAAAATTAACAAGACTGCTAGAGACTATTGTCACCGTTGCTCCATCAGGGATGGATTCTATGGTCCAGACTCCCGGGGTCTCACCCAGGAGGCGATCACTTAAATTACGTAAACTGGGGCCGTTTTCAGGCACTGAACAGGCCGAGGTCCACGGATCGGAGGGGTGCCGGCAGTAGCTGCTGGGAATATTGTTGCGGTAATTGGGACCCTATCAGGAACAATGCAACCTCCAAAAGATACTTCTACATAATACGTTGTAGTCTCCTCCAATTCTGGAGTTTCAAAGGTTGGAAAAATATTTAC
>DATIPV010000164.1:0-4367 GCA_035471525.1 Robiginitalea sp. | reverse complement strand
AAATACGCCCCCGAAATCTGGGGGAAAATATGCCGGTTGCCTTTTATGGTCGCCATTGGCATGGAAGGGGCTGGCAAGAGCGGTCTGGCGGGATCGGCCAGCGAACGCAAGGCCACCATGCAGACCATCCTCGAGGCAAGTACCGAGTACCCGGGGAATCCGCTGGTAGGCTCCATCCTGCCCGCACAGGAAAACGAGCAAGCCCTGGCCCTGGTGATGCAAAAGCACGATGCTGCCCTGGATTTCCTGGCAAGCTCTGGGATCCGGACCTCTGAGGGCCTCTGGGAACGCATCCTCGACTGCATCCGGGAGGTAATCCCGGTTCTCGAAACGCGGGAGGCCGGGCACACGATCTCCGATTATATGGCCTGGCTGACGCAGATAGCCGAACAGGTGGCCCTTGCGGCTAAGGAAGGCGACTTTATGGGGATTGGCGGCTCCCGGTTCAGCGATCAGGAGATGGAGCAATTCAGGCGCCTGCAGGCGGTCCTGAAGGAATTCGACCGAACTTCCTGAACGGTTGCCGGCCATGGATGTCAGGATCGGTGCCCCGTGGAAGGAACTGCTGCAGGAAGAATTTGACAAGCCCTATTTCGCGCAACTGGCTGAATTTGTCCGCGCCGAGTACGCCCGAAACACCTGTTATCCCAGAGGGTCTGAAATATTTGCGGCATTTTCGCACTGCGGCCCCCAGGAGCTGAAAGCAGTGCTGATCGGTCAGGATCCGTACCACGGGCCCGGTCAGGCGCACGGTTTGTGTTTTTCGGTGCGCGACGGGCTTCCGCATCCACCCTCCCTGGTAAATATCTTCAAGGAAATAGAATCAGATACCGGTTCTGCCTACCCCGAAAGCGGGAACCTGGAGCGCTGGGCACGGCAGGGGGTTTTGCTGCTGAATGCCACGCTGACGGTACGCGCCAATCAGGCCGGAAGCCACCAGAACAAAGGCTGGGAAGATTTCACCGATGCGGTGATAGGACGGTTAAGCGAAACGCGGGCCGGGTTGGTGTTCTTGCTGTGGGGCGGCTATGCAAAGCGAAAGGCTGGGTTGATCGATCGGGAGCGCCACCACATCCTGCAATCGGGCCACCCCTCTCCGTTGAGTGCTAACAGGGGCCTGTGGTTCGGGAACAGGCACTTCAGCCAGGCAAACCGTCTTCTGGAGCGGCAGGGCAAGCCCCCCATAAGCTGGTGAGCGTTAGGGGAGACATACCTCTCCGGCCATAATGGACTTATTTAAAAGATTTAGTTCAAGTAAGGTATCAGACACTAAATCAATGTCTTTAGATTTTAATTGGCTTTGACTCCACTGCGTGAGATTCAGCCACTCCCTGACATCACCGGGCTTTTGGTGGTACCGGTTCGACAGGGTACGGTCTATGCTGGGTATTTCCCTGAATTCAGTTGTGTACCGGTTGATGATCTGTAGCACGTGGCCGACGCGATTCGCGTGCTCCCGGTAGTAGGCGCGGCGGCAGGCAATAACAAAACAGGGCCAGGGGGTGGGGCAAACGTCCAGCCTCCTGAAAATGCCGCTGTCTACCAGGGGTTGCGTGGTAAAGCGCTCCCACATGAAGTAATCGGCCGATCCGCCCTGCAGGGCGGCCACGGCGCCGTCGAGCGTACCTGCCAGGTGAAATCGCAGGGCAGACAAATCCCAGTTTCTGTTTTTGGCGTTCACATAGGCCATCAGGTGGCTGCCGCTGCCAAATCGGCTAATGGCAGCCATGCGACCCTCCAGTTCTTCCGGCCTCTGGTATGGACTGCCGGCCCAAACGTGTATGCCCCACAGCAACGGGGTGGCTATATACCCCTGTACGATTCCGGCCGGCAGTCCTTCCGAAATGGCCTTGATGGCCCCTTCGGTAAGAATTACCGCCAGATCGGTTTTTTCCCGCTCGAGTAGCTCGCACATTTTCCCGGTGCCTTCCGGAACATCGGTCCAGTGCAGGTCGATGCCCCGATCGTCGAAAGCACCTTCCCTGAGGGCGAGCAGCCAGGGGAAATTGAAGTGTTCGGGTACTCCGCAAACACGTACAGATACGGACATAGCCTAAAAATTTCAGGTGCGGACCAGCCGCTCCAGCGCATAGCGGATCATCCGGTCGATGGTTTGGGTGGGTTCTTTGGAGAAAGTGCCCAGGGCACGGTTGGCAATGATGCAGTTCAGGGAGGCCGCAGCATGGCCCATAAGGGCGGCCAGGCCAAAAATACCCGCGGTTTCCATTTCCATATTGGTAATGCGCAGGTCTTCGTAGCGGAAGGCGGTAATCCGGTCTACCAGGTGCGGATCTTCCGGAGGCACACGCAGCAGGCGGCCCTGGGGGCCGTAGAACCCCGGGTTGGTGGCCGTGAACCCCCGGGTTACGCGATCGGAGTCCAGTCGTTCGTTCAGCTGCATATCGGCCGAAACCACATAGGGAACCGCTTTCATTACAGACCATTGGGTCTGGTCCAGAAAGGCCAGCTGTATGTCGGCCCGTTGCACCCATTCGCTGTCGTAGTAATGGAGCAAACCGTCCATGCCAATGGCGTAATCGCTCAGCACCAGGCTGTCGACCGGAACCTGCTCCTGAAGGGAGCCCGATGTGCCGAGGCGGATGAGCTCCAGCCTTTGCCGGCGTTCCAGCAGCTTGCGATTTTTCAGGTCTATGTTGGCCAGGGCGTCCAGTTCGTTAAGCACGATGTCGATGTTGTCGGTGCCGATCCCCGTCGAAATGACACTGATACGCCGGCCTTCCAGCACACCCGTATGGGTAAAGAATTCCCGTTTCGATTTGGTGACTTCCAGGGTGTCGAAGTATTTGGACACCATGGGGACGCGGGCCGGGTCGCCCACGAGCAAAACCGTCGGGGCAATATCTTCCGGTTTCAGGTTGAGATGGTAGACAGAACCGTCCTTGTTCAGGATGAGTTCGGAAGGTTCAAAAGACATGTCAGAGCTTTAAGATCCGACCGGCCTCTGAATTGTAGAGGAAGTTGTATTTAAGGGCACCCCCCAGATAGGCTTCACTATCCCGGAGCGCGGAATAGTAACTGGTTTCGTTGTGGAGGATTTCCTGCCCTTTCTTGCTGAGCCGTGTGGGGCTGAACGAGCTGAACAGGGGCCGGAGGGTGGTTAGTATGCGCTGGTATTGCGAGTCTCCGAAACCGTACCAGCCCTGATTCGCCACCAGGGCCTGCATGAATGCCTTTTTGGAAGCTGGCTTTTCTTCGGCTGCGATTTGCAGCACCCGGTTTTCTACCGCGTTTAAACCATTCTTAATGGTCGGGAAGCGCTTGAGATGGGCCTGGATGGAGGGTTCCAGGTATCGCAGCTGGTAACTTCTGAAATCCGTCAGATTTTCCAGGCGTATCGGATTGTCGCTGCAATACAACTGCCATACGTAATCTGCGTATTCGATGTCGTCCTGGGTCAGATGCAGGCGTTTTTGGTACAGATCGTGAAGCTGCTCGTCGGTGAGTTCCCCCAGCGATTTAAATTGTCCGTCCCCCGACTGGTCTCCGCTGCAAGCCAGGGTAATCTCGGCATGGCGCCGGTGTGTTTTGAGCCAGCTGATTACGGCCAGCATGTTTATCTGGCAAAAAAGGTCGTATTCGAACCAAAGCACGATTTCGTCCTGTTGCTTGTGGTTGCAAAGCGAACGGTACTCTTTAAGAGTTTTTTCGATAAACCAGGACTTGCTGACGTTGTAATTCTTGTGGAGAAACTCGAACCGGGTCTTCCAGAATGATTCACTGCCCACGTTGGTTTCGGTCTTCCCTTCGCAGAGCATTTCCCGCCAGGTGATGATGTCTCCCTTGTACTTCAGTTGTTGGAGTCGTTGGGTAAACGCATCCCCATTGGTGATATGCAGCTGGGAACTCATTTGGCTTAGTCGTTTGTGTTTGGACCTCTAAAGGTAACGTTTCGTCGAAATATTACCAAAAATAATTACTAACAGAGGACCCTCCGGTCTAAATTACCCGCCTACGCGCTTCACTGTAAACCCCATTGCCTTAAGCAATTGCATGATACGGTCGCGGTAATCGCCCTGGATGATTATCTGCTCGTTCTTGAAACTGCCCCCCACGCCCAGCTCTCGTTTGATCTTACGGCTCAGGCGGGCAAAATCGGAATTTGCCCCGGTATATCCTTCCAGGATGGTAACCGGCTTGCCGTTGCGTTTTTCGTATTTACAGAGAATAGGGGTGTCCTGCATCCAGACCTCCGGCCCGGCTTTTACGGGCTCGGGGTCTTCCGGCACATGGTCTGGAAAAAGGTTTTTCAGCTGGTCTTGCAGGTCCATGGGAGCTTATTTTTTTACCAGCCCCAGCTCTATAAGCCTTTCGTGCAGGAATTCCCCGGCGGTAATGTCCTTATACAG
>DATIPV010000163.1:0-7603 GCA_035471525.1 Robiginitalea sp. | reverse complement strand
AAACTGCCAGCCGGTACCGCTGCAGGAAAGCCTGCTTTCCGGCTTTTTGAAAGGAATCTGCGCTGCCCTGGGGTATCTTGTTTCCGGGGGGGATTCCCCCATTAGCACATTTTAAAGCTGCCTACTGCCAACTGTAAACTACTTCTGCCTGCCGCCACCGCTGTCTCCAAACTCCATCCGCATCGCCCCATCGGGCAGCGATACGAACCGCAGGCGGGCTCCGGCACATTCCCGGTTGAGCAGCCGCAGCAACCAGGCCTGATCGGCCCTGCCCGGGCGGGTAAGCCGGAAACGCCGCACCCGGGTAGGCACCAACTCCAGCGACAGCAAGTCGCCATCGGAGGCTGCAAGGGTAGGGAAATAGAGGAAACTCAGGTCGGGGCGATAGGCCTCATGGCCGCGAATCCCCTCATAATCTGTTAGCAGGTCTCCGCAACCATACAGGATGAGTTTGCGATTGTACACTTCCATTCCCTTTACATGATGGGAGGAATGCCCGTGAACCAGGTCGACTCCGCAACGGTCTACCAGCCCCCTGGCAAATTCGCGCTGGGCGTCCGATATACCATAACCCCAGTTCCCGCCCCAGTGGATGGAGACCACTACGATGTCTTCCGGCTGAGCATGGCGGTGGATGGCTTCCCTGACTGCCTCCAGGCTGCGATCGGAATAATCGGGCAACACAAAGAGCCCGGGGCGGCGCGCCCCGGCTTCCCACAACGACGGGATGCCACTGCCGGTAAAGCCCAGCCCGAAAACCAGCAAGCGTGTGCCCCCGACGGTAAATACAGCCGGGGATTGGGCAGCCTCTGTATTCCGGCCCGCACCCACAGCCGAAATATCGGATGCCTGCAGGCTCCCTAAGCTCTCTTCCAGCCCTTCCGGGCCCCAGTCGAGGACATGGTTATTCGCCAGGGATACGCATTGAATGCCGGCAGCTTCCAAAACTGGAAGGTTCTCCGGGTGCATGCGATAGAGCACGGCCTTATCAGGCCAAAAGTCATCAGAAGCCGTGACACTGGTTTCCAGGTTGATCACCTTCAGGTCGGGCAGGCGATCCCTGAACGCATCGAGGGCGATCCCCCAGACATAGTCAAAGGGAGCCGGGCGAGGGATCGGGCCGCTGACCTGTTGGGCGAGCTCCACGTAATGCCGGGCATCCTTTACATATGATTCGTGGAGTTTGGGGGAACCGGGGTGTGGCAATACCTGGTCGATGCCCCTTCCCGTCATAACATCCCCGCTCAGGAAAAGCCGAATGCTTGCGGTGTCGGGTGACGAGGGATGGTTTTGAGCCGAAAGCGTTGCCATGGCTAAAATCAGTATCGGGATGCAGCGATGCATGCGTTGGGTTTGATCTCCGGGGCATTCCGTCATTTGGCAAGTTTACAAAACGATGGGCCGACGCCCAATGACGGCAATCAGGTTCAAGGCCATATTTACAAAAGGGCATCCAGATAGCGCCCCACATACGATTTGAGCTCTTTCGATTTGTACTGCACAATGTAGCGGGGATGGTCCAGGGCCACCACCTGCCTGAAGAAGCGGCCTTCCTGGTTGAGGTCTTCCAGGTAGCGTGCGTTTTTCTTGCCCAGGCTATAACAACAACTTGGATCGACCCCCAGGTCGATCTGTTTTTGCAAATTCTCGAGAATAAAGGGCCTGACGGCCTCAAAAAGGGCGGTATCGTCGTAGTAATTGTAGTTCACCCAGCGCCCGTTGGCCCCTTGCCTTACAAACCCCAGCGGGCAAACCGAGTTGATGTAATACCGGCCGTAAAAGGCTTCCGGGCCCCCAAAAGCGTCTATGAGGGCATAGACAAAGACAGAGGAAGGTTCGTGGGTGTTAAAATCAGGGGCCGGAATGCGGCACACCTCAGCCAGCCGCTTGGTGTCGGTAAAGGGGATGCCGGTGGCACCGGCCCCCAGCCGGCCCGGGTTGATACCCAGGATGAGCCGGCGCGGGCGCGTATCGCTGTAGTATTTCCGGTAAAAAGCCTCTGCGATGGGCAGGATCTCAGGGTTTTCCCGGAAGGGGTTCATCACGCGTATGCCCCTGGGCAGGGTGCCGGTATAGTCGAGGTTCCGGTTAAAGGCGATAACCCTGTCGGCAAAGGTTTTCAATTCGGGGCGGTCTTGTCTCTCACAAGATACGGCATCCCGCGGATTATTGCAGGGGCTTCAAATTGCGGATTCAGGTACCCGTTGTAAAGATGCGCTCCATCCGAACCCATTTCTGACCGGGTTCCGCCCACGGAAGGCGCTGCTGGTAGCGCTCCATCAGGGATTCCCACTCCTGTACCTTCGGGTTTGCGGCGTCGAGCCGGGCCTTTTTTTCAAAGGAAAAATCATCTGCGGTTTCCAGATGCATGCACAGGCGGTTGCCGGTACGGTAGATCTCCATGCGGGTTATCCCGCTTTCCCGGATGCTATCCAGAATCTCGGGCCAGACGGCCTGGTGGTACTCCTCATATTCGCGTATGAGAGCCGGTTCGGGCTTCAGGTCAAGGGCCAGCACGTAGTTTTTCATGGCTTCGGATTTGGGCCGATTGACACGGCCGGTATGGCTTTAAAGATACGCAAAAGGGCCGCCGGAAAGGCAGCAGCCCCCCGGACCTATCCCTTCAAAACCGGAAATCCAGGCCTACCAGCAATTGGCGCGGCCTCAAAGCATACCGGTTTTCGAAACGGCCGGTTTCGGAAAGGCTCCGCTTGCTCAGGGAAGCCGTATTCCAGGTATTGGAGAGTTGGACCCGCAGGGCTGCACCTCCCGGGTTCGGGGAATAGCGCATCCCCAGATCGGTGAACCAAACCGCCCGCCCAGTACCGGCATCGCGATAGCGGTAGCCCTCATTGCTGAGCTCCACCAACCAGGCCCCGCAGCGAAATTCCAGATCGAGGAACCCAGACTGAGAGCGGTTACGGGAAAGGCCGCTGCCACGGAAACGGGTGAGCATCCACTTCAGGCCCCCATGCGCATTAAACCCGCCATCAAAGACCGTTCGCAGTTCGGGGCCCACCTGTAAGTGAAGCAGGGAATTTTGCTGGGAAACCCCGTTGATGCTGCTTTCATAACGCTGTACCTGCACCTCGGTCCGCAGCTTAAAATTCGACTTCAGCCCCCTGACATACTGGTCGTAGCTGCTGTTCCAGGACAAATGGTCCTGGCCGGCCAGCCGAACGGCCGAGTGGAACGCCAGCTCGGGGCGCACCTGGCTGTCGGAGCCCGGGTAATCGGGGTTCCGGGTGTACAACAAAGAGGTGTTCATAAGAAAGGGGTCGCCCCAGTCGCCAAAGGTGTAGTTCAGCAGCCACCGGTGCGAGCGGAATTTCTGAAAGGACCCCAGGCCTCTCTGCAAAAGCCGGAAGCCACCGGGCAGGTACCCTGCATAGTGCTCCTGAAGCGGTGTTTCACGAAAGCCGTATGCGTAGTTGCCCCAAACAAAGTGGGACCTGCCCGGCTGCCATTTCAACGTCAGGGAGGGGACCAGGGCCAGGGTCTTATCCTCTTCCACCCGGCCCTCTGCAAAGCGGTTTGTGAGATACTGCGCCGTGAACCCGCCCTGAAAACTCCACGCGCCGCCAACAAATTCGAACCGGACCCCACCGTGCAGCCGGCTGAATCGATTCAGCCCCCGGTTCCGGTATGCCGGCCCGGCAAGGAGGCCTCCCCCCTGCCCCTGTGGGTCAAAGCCGCTTGCCAGGGCAGATTGCCGGAACAGATACCCTGCTGCCACCCGGCCCCGCAGCTTCCCCCGGCCCCGGATAACCGAGGCCTCGAATCCGGCCAGTTCCCTGCGGTTTGAAAGATGGTGCCAAAGCGGCTCCCCAGACGTTCCCGGAGGGGTAAGCGTTCCCCAGTCAATCCCGCCCAGGCGCATGCGGAGCGGTTTGCGGTCAAACTGATAGCGCAGGGCCAACTGAAAGGCTGTGGACGAATCCAGCCTGCGGGAATAGGAAAGCCTGGAATGGGCCTGCCAGGCATTCTCCCGGCTATCTTCCGATACGGGCTGCCTGTTGAAGAGCAGGTGCCGCCTCATCCGGAGTTGCGAGGTTTGTGCGCCAAAAAGCCATTCCAGCCGCTGTCGCCGGGTTGTGTACAGGACTGTAAGCCGTCCGCTTTGCAGTACCGAAACCCGTCGCGCCCGTTCGGTTTCCGTATTTTCGAAACTGAGGCTATCGGTGCGGAAGAATTCCCGACCGCTGCGCCGATGGCCCTGCTCATCCCCGCTGTAAAAATAATGGCCTTTTACCTTCAACCCTTCCAACGGACCAAATAGGCCGCTCAGGGAGGCCAGTTCGGCATCGTTCGAACGCGATCGCATCTCCGAAAGGCCCGTCTGCTGGGTTTGCTGCGGCAGAAAGGAAGGCAACGGCAGCTCGTCGCCCGACTGGGGGGCTTCCGGGAGCACTTTCGGATGCAGCAGGGCATTCAGGTCTCCCATGGCGTCCCTCCCGGAGTTATTGAGGTTGCCCAGAAAATAGGCCTTGTGCTGCCTGCGCACCCGGATCAGATTCAGATCGGTTTCATAGACCCCCGGGCTGCCTCCCAGGAATCCCTTTCCGAAAAGGGTGCCCCGCACCTCCTCCTTCAGGCGGATGTTCAGAGCGACAGCATCGGAATTGTCAAGTCCCCGAAGTACCGGGTTATCGGTATACCCTTTCAGGATCTGAACGCGGTCGATCACCTCCGCGCTCAGGTTTTTGGTAAGCAGCGGATACCCCCGGTCGAAGAGGTCGTCTCCCTCGATAAGCACCTTGCTCACGGCCCTGCCCCGCACCCGTATGCCGCCGTCTGACCCCACCTCGATACCCGGCAGGCGTTTGAGCAGGTCTTCTGCTACCCGTTCGCTGCCGGTGGCAAAGGCCGCCACCCGGATCTCGACGGTATCGCTCCCGACAGCTACGGCAGGTTCGGCGCGAACGACCACCTCTTTCAGCTCCAGCGGGGACGGAGGCAGGGCCACATTGAGCTCGCGGACAACGGGGACTGCCGACTCCGGGAGCTGCAGCGGCAGGTCCTGTGCCCGGAAGGCCATGGCATCAAAGCGCAGCAGGTAGGCTCCAGGCCTTCCGACCCTGATGGAATAATGGCCGGATTCATCGGAAAAAGCATACGCGACCAGGGAAGAATCGGGCTCGCTCAGCACGCGCACGTTCACCCATGCAAGCGGGTTCCCGTCCAGGTCCGAAGTGTACCCGCTAACCGTAGCCTGAGCGAGGGCCCGGCTGCAAAGGCCGGCCACGAGCAGGAAAACAACAGCCGATTTCATACGGAAATACCCTATCGCTCCCCGAACGCCCGCTCGAGGAACTCAGCAGAAGTCTCCTCCACGTTCAGCTGGGCACCCCGGGGCAGTTTGGAGCGTATCTTCCGGATGAGTTCCCCTGCCATATTCTCCTGCAGCTCCCGAAAGCCGTTCAGGTCGATTACTTCAGCTACCCTGAACAGTTCCGGGTCCGGGATATACGCCTCGGGGCTCTGTCGCACCGATCTGAACACGGCGCGAAAAAAAGCTTCCTCGTCGTAGGCTTCCAAAATGGCCCCCGGCAGGCCCTGCAGCTTCCACGGGCCTACCGGCACCGGGATATCGGGGCAAAACCAGGCCGTATAGCTCCGGCCTCTGAATGCGGCGCGCGCCTTATGAACCGTAAACCCGCCTAGCTGCCGGGTTTCCGCATCGAGCTGCCACCGGATTTCGGGCAGGGGTTCCGCGAGCAGATAGGGGCTGTTGAAGGCCGAGCCGCGGGTATACAGGCTGTCTGCCCCCCTATCCGCAAAATTGACGGTCCCGATAGGGTCCGAATCGCGCACCTGTATTTGCAGGGCTCCGAAATCGTCTGAGGTAATTTCGCTACCCCCCTCCCCATTGTTCCAGTAAAAGACGGATAAGCCCTTGCTGCTGGCCAGTTCGGCCCGGCAATGCAGGGGCGGAGCCCGGTCCAGATACAAATCGTAGGCAATGTGCAGGGTGCCTTCCTGGGCCTGCACCGCGCAGGCCCACAAGACGCATAGTACGACCTGCCAGGCCAGGCCCGTGCCGTGCACCCGGGGAAACCCACCGGATGCCCGGCACGCGGGCCATGTGGTTTCTGATGCCTTCCGCCTCATTGTTCGGCCACTTCGCGATAAAAGGCCTTTACGGCCTGGGCCAGGCCCGCCCCGGCTTCCTGGCAGGTATTCGCGGTCAGGCTCAGTTTTATGGAAATGCCGTTGTAGCTCAGTTCGGCGGTCAGGGTACAGCTGAAATCCAGCAGGCGGATATCCAGGCTGCGGATGGCCCCATCGCAGAGCAGGTGCATAAGCTCCGGATCAAAGCCGGCAGGGCTTACGGGCGCTGCCGACTCGACCGGGGCATGGACGGGGGCCGCAATCGCGGGGGCCGACAGGCACCCCATCAGGATTATGAATAGGAAGAGTTTTTTCATGGGAACACAGTTTAAAGGTTGAAATGAATATGAAGCAGGATCAGATGGCTTTCAGAAATCCGGAAAAGGCATCCCGAATACCCTGGTAAGCTTCGGAACAGGTGCCGGCTGTAACGCTGATACCGATCCCGATCAGGCCTGCCTCGGTCAGAAAGTAGAGCTTTGCCGAAACCGTACAGGACTCCGGGCCGCATGCAAAGGGTTTCAAGGGTCCCCCCGGAGGTGCCGGGAGGGCAGGGGCGGGCGCCAGATGTGCGCACAGCAGCATCACAAGGCCGATGTACTTTTTCATGGTCGGGACAATGAATGACTCCTACTCTTTTCAGGATTTTCGGAAGCCTCCTCTCTGGGATCGCGATCAGACCTGGCAAAAATGCCCCCGTGGCCTGCAATCGGCCAGCAGCGAAAAAGAATTTTGAGAAAGGGATTCCGGGATTTTTTGCCTGGCTTCTGTAATCAGGTCTAAAGCAGGTGTGCCGGCAAATCAGCCACCCGCTCGCACCCGACCTGTTCCATCACCTGGCGGAGCTGGGTCTTCAGCAGGCCGGCCACGTGGTTGCCCCCCCGGTCGCCCAGGGCCCCGACCCCGTACATAAAGGGCCTCCCCAAAAAGGTAAAGGCCGCTCCGGCAGCGAGGCATCGGGCGATGTCGGGACCGCTGCGCAGGCCGCTGTCGACCATCACCGTCATTCTGGAAGCATACCCCGGGGCAATTTGCTGCAGGGCCGCCATGGAAGAAGGGCCCGCATCGAGCTGCCGGCCCCCGTGGTTGGAGACCACGATGCCGTCGAGCCCCAGTCGGAAGGCGATTTCGGCATCTTCCGGGGTGCTTACCCCTTTGAGCACCAGCTTGCCTTTCCAGCGATCGCGGACGAACGCTATTTTATCGGGGGTCTGTCGTTTCTGGAAGAAGCCATCCATGAACCGGCCCAGGCCGGCCAGGTCGAGCTTACCGGGCATATAGGGCTGCAGGTTGGCAAACCGGGGCGGGCCAGCCTGCAGGGTTTTCAACAGCCAGCGGGGCCGGATGAGCATCTGGCGGAAATTGGAAAGCGTCATGCGGGGCGGCATCGACAGGCCGCTTCGGATCTCCCCGGGGCGGAAGCCAAAGGTGGGCGTATCGCAGAGCAACACCAGCACCTGATACCCGGCCGCTTCGGCCCGCCGGAGCAGGT
>DATIPV010000162.1:0-5247 GCA_035471525.1 Robiginitalea sp. | reverse complement strand
CCGGAAACAGACAGGGGCAACGTGCGCAAGCGGGCCGCCCGCAACCAGACCTTTACCTTCTGCAAGCCTATTGGGGATCTTCTATTTTGAGCCGTTTCCCGTCCTGATAGGAAGCCACGAAGGCATCGTTAAAGCCCATGGAAACCAGTTCCCGGCGGAATTTCTGCGCCTCTTCCAGGGTTTCAAAATTTCCGAGGGAATAGGCGTAGAATGGATTGGCCTTTACGAACAGGGTGTTGGAAAGCGACTCGGATGCCAGGTTTATGTTGTTGTCCACAAATGCCTTTACCTGAACTGAGTAGATAATTTCCTTTTCGAGGAAATTCCGGGCCAGATAGAATTCCTTGACCAGGCTGAGCTCCTGGTTCTGTTCCCTGAGGTTATCCATGCGTTGTTTGATCACTTCCAGGCTGTCGAGGGGATAAGTGACGTAATCGCCTGCATTCTGCTTGGCGCTGGAGGTAAGCCCTACCGTAAAGGAGGTGATGGCCAGGGTGCCTATTAAAAAAAGGGCCGTTACGGAGGCCAGGATGTTTCGCTGTATGCGGGCTCGCCTGAGCTCTTTGTTCTTGAATTTGATCTGATCAAGCAGGCGCTCGTTAATGATCTGCGCCTTGTCGATGTCCTTGTGCAGTTCCAGCAGGTCGCTCTCTTCGATAAAAGGCATGGGTCGGCAAGATTTTAATGAGAAATCCGCTAAATGTAACGAAAATGCCCCTATCCGGCAAAGGAATGCCGCAATAAAAATGAGGCCGTCAGGTCTTATCGGCTGCAGCAGGAGGTGTCCCGCCCGAACTGCCTTTTTCAGTCAGGTAAATCCGATCGGGCCCGATGGCGATACGCCGCTGCCGGTACAGAACCCCTACCCCGTTTTTAAAGAGCTTTTTGCTGATCCCCAACAAATCGCGAATGGCTTCGGGGCTTGATTTGTCGTGCAGGGGCAACATGCCGCCGGCTTCCTCCAGTGCCCTGAATATGCGCTCAGCCGCCGGTTCCAGTCGCATATGCCCGGGGGGTTCCAGCACCAGGTCCAGCTTTCCGTCGGGGCGCCGGTTCTTTAAGTAGCCCGTATGCCTGTCGCCGGTTGCGATATCCCGGAATATCTGGTCGTTGAATACAAGCCCTTTGTAGCGCTGGTCTGCCACTACCTCCCACCCCAGGTCGGTCTGGCGGTAAAAGAGCAGCTCCATCGCCTGCCCGGGCTTCAGAGAAGCCGTATCGGTCTCGAAAAAACGATCGAGGCGGGCCGAGCCCACCAGGCGGAACGATTTGGGATCCAGGTAGCAGTAAATTACATAGCGCCTGCCCTTTTCCATCCGAACGGGCTGTTCCCGGAACGGGACCAGCAGGTGCTTTTCCAGCCCCCAATCCATAAAGGCGCCAAACTGGTTTACCTCGGCAACTTCCAGCGCGGCAAAACGGTTGCGCGTTATGGCTGGTTCCAGGGTGGTGGCCACTGGCCGCTCTTCGTGGTCCAGGTAACAAAATACGCGGATGGGGTCGCCAATTTTGGCATCCGACGGAACGTATTTGTTGGGCAGCAACAAATCGTCTACGTCGTCGTCACCCAAAAACAGGCCGACGCTGGTACTCCTTTTTACGGTGAGGGTATTGAAATTGCCGAGTTCGATCATAGTTTTGATTAAAAGCCCCGTGGGGCCGCCTGGGCATTGCTTACGCGCCCCTTTGCGGTGTTACAGATAAACGGATTCCCGATTGAAGTGCCGGGCCAGCATGTAGTAAACAACTGCCCGGTACTTGTTGCGCTCCGATTTCCCGTAGGCCTCCAGTACCTGCCTAATGGCTGCCATCAGCTCAGGGCCGTCTGCCAGGCCCAGTTTTTTTTGCAGGAAATTGGTCTTGACCGTATGAAGTTCCGATTCGGACGAACCGGAGACCTTGCAGGCGTCCCGGTTGTAAATGGCAGGCCCGAGCGCGTCGGTAACTTTCCCGAGCAAAACGGGGTCGGGTTCCTGTCCGAATTTGGATCGGATATCGGCTGCATACAGCGCGAGCCATTCGTCTTTCTTACTTCCCATAGAGACCGGTGATTACTTATTTGGGCGCGGATCGAACGAAGTTAGGTATTCAAAGTAATTGAGCAAAATTTTGTCGTTGAGCTCTCTGGGGGTGCGTACTTCCAACAGAACCGGGCGCTCCGAGGGCCCAAAGAACCGGGCCAGGGCATCCTGAAGGCCTTCCTCCGAACCTGCTCTTTGGTACTCCAGCCCATGGAGGTCGCAGAGCGGTTGCAGGGAATGTTCGTTTATCGTTTCGAAATAGGTTTCAAAGCGCGGGCTCTCTTCATGTCCGGGCAAGATCCGGAAAATGCCGCCTCCCTGATTGTGGATTACGACGACCCTGAAATCGGGCCGCAGATACCGGTTCCAAAGCCCGTTGGAATCGTACATAAAGCCGAGATCCCCGCTGATGAGCAGGGTTGGCCCGTCGTAATGCCAGGCGGCCCCAACCGCCGTGGAGGTGCTTCCCTCTATGCCCGAAGTGCCCCGGTTGCAGTATACGGGGTTTTCGGGCCGCATCTCGAAGAGCTGGGCGTATCGCACCGTGGAGCTGTTGGCCAGGTGAATCTGGTAGCCTGCCGGGATGGCCTGGAAAATATGGTGGAAAGCGGTAAAATCAGAGAACGGGATTTGCCCCAGGTAGGCCGTGCGGCGCTGCTGGCATTGTGCCCAGGCGTCGGCCCAGCCCTGCCGGTATCCCGAGGCGTGTTGCCCGACCGGTCCTGAAAGCAGGTCGGCCAGGAAGTCGGCCGGGGTTTTCCGGATATGCCGTTTCAGGCAATAATAGGTGTCGTAGGCGTAATGCGGATCGGCATGCCAATGGGTTTTGGGCGGGTAGCGTCTGAGGAACTGCTTGATTTTTTTAGAGACCACCATCCCTCCGAAGGTCAGCAGCAGGTCGGGCCGCAGCGCCTCGAAACCGGAATTCGGGTTGCCGCTTCGTTCCAGGGGGGCAATCAGGCTGTCGATGCTCGGAAAAAAACGCGGGTGATGCAGGTTGGAGGTGGTCTCCGTGAATACGAGTACAGAAGGATCGGCCGCCAGTCGTTCGAGCCATTCCGCAGGGACGGCGTCCGGGGCCATGCTGCCTACCAGCACCATTTTGCGGCCGGCCTGCTCCCACGCACCCGAGAGCGACTCTCCCTCCCCGGGAGGCGGCGTTACTCCGGAGGCCTGTCCGGCCTGCACATCCACAGGGGCCCTGTCCTGCAATTCGTAGAGGGGTTCTTCCAGCGGAATGTTCAGATGAACCGGCAACCGCTCTTCCCTGGCGGCGCCAATGGCCCGCCGTATGAGCCTTTCGTTATAGGCCTGGCATTCGGCTTGCCGGGCCTCGAGCTCGGCGCCTGCCGGAGCGCATTCCCCTTGTGTCCAGCGGATCTTGGCGGTGGCATGGGTGAGGTCCTGCCGCAGGTTCCCCGCGAAACCGATATGCCTGCCGTATACCTCTTCCTGCCAGATGGTCTGTCCGTCCCCGATATCTACTTTGTAGGGGGGGCGGTCGGCCGAAAGCACCACCAACGGGATCCGGCTGTAGTAGGCCTCCGCCACCGCGGGGTAATAATTCAGCATCGCGCTGCCCGAGGTACATACCAGGGCGGCAGGCTGCCCGCTCTGCAGACTGAGACCCAGGGCGAAAAAACCGGCACTGCGCTCGTCTACCAGGCTGAAACATTCAAAAAAGGTATCGCCCGTGAAACCGTTGACCAGGGGAGCGTTGCGGGAACCGGGGGAAATGACGATCTGGCGAATCCCATGGAGTTTGCAAAGGGCCACCACCGTATGGGCCAGGGGAATGTTGGTGTATTTCATATCCGGGGCAAAAATACGAAGGCCCCCGGTGCTTTCCATGCCCTCAGGCAGAATTCTTGACAGCCGCCCATACCGTGCCGCATTTTTGCCGGGTCTCCTCCCACTCCCGGATGGGATCGGAAGCCCCTGTAATGCCCCCGCCCACATACAGCCTTGCCTGTCCCTCGTTAATCTTCATGCACCGCAGGTTTACGTAAAACTCAAAATCCCCGGGCTGCTCCAGGCCGGAAGCACCCAGAAAACCCGTGTAATATTCCCGGTCGAACGATTCGTGGGCGGCAATGAAAGTGCGGGCTGCCTCCAGCGGTATGCCGCATACGGCCGGGGTCGGATGCAGGGCATCCAGCAGCTTCCCGAGCTGCGGGGCCCCGGCCTTTACGGAAACCGGAGTCCTGAGGTGCCAGAGAGACCCGGCCCGCACCGCCTCGGTGCTTCCCGTTTCTGGCAGAAGGCCCTGTTCCCGAAGGCGGGAGCAGATATAATCGGTAACCACCTGCTGTTCGTGGCGTTCTTTGGGGCCCCAGGCCGGGGGCCGATCGCCTTGGGCGGGCAGGGTTCCGGCCAGGGAGACGGTTCGAGCCTCCCCCTGCGAACAGCCCAGCAGCAGTTCCGGGGTTGCCCCCATCCAGACCCCCGTCGCCGGGTGGTACCACATGTAACAGAATGCCTCCGGATAGTAAGCGAGCAACCGCTCGTAAACACGGAAAGGATGTGCCTTCAAAGGTACCGGCACGTCACGGGCCAGCACCACCTTTTCCAGCTCGCCCTTTCGGATGGCCGCCAGGGCATCGCCCACCCGTTTCAGATGGGCCTCCCGCGCTGCGGCTGCCTCCGGCGGACAGCCTGCCGGGGCGTGCGCGCGTGCCGAATCGGCCCGGGCACGAAGCAGTCGGTCGGGCTGCAGGTGCACGGCTTTACAGCTGCCAGAGTCGTACGGGGCCAGCACAAAACCCGGATCTTCCCAGGTGACGGGCTCGACCAGCCTCCGGTCGTCCTGGAGCACCGCCCGCACAGTCCGGGCCCCCGGCTTGCGGTAGAGCGCAAAAGGGAGCCTGGCTCGGTAATGGGGCTCGAGGGTTGCGAGCAATTCGCCGAAATCAATCGGTTTTGGGAAGCGCAAGGGTGGTGAGTTTACAATGGGAGACCAGCCGGCCCTGGGCATCGGAAACCCGAATTTCCCAGAGTTGGGTAGTGCGGCCTTTGTGGATCAACGAGGCCCGGGCCGTAACATGGCCCTCTGAAATGCTCCGAACATGGTTGGCAGAAATCTCGATGCCGCGCACGATGTACTTCTGGGCGTCTACAAAGATGTAGGATGCGGCGCTGGCCACGCTCTCGGCTAGTGCCACGGTGGCCCCTCCGTGGAGGATGCCATCGGGCTGGTACACTTTGGAAGTGACCGGCATGCGCGCCT
>DATIPV010000161.1:0-12655 GCA_035471525.1 Robiginitalea sp. | reverse complement strand
ATTTCAGGGAGGCCCTCGACACCTACTGGACCCCGCAAACCCTTCTGCTCCTGGGCCGGGCGCGGGTGCTGGCCGGGGCTTTCCGCGAGGCGGCCGAAGCGCTGGAACCCGAGGTGAGCCGCAAAGGCCTGCAACCCGTCCAGAGTGTGGAATTATTTGAAACCCTGGGCGATGCCTACCGGGGGCTCCGGGAAATCCGCACGGCCGTGGCCTACTACGAACGGGCGCTGACCATAGCCGACAAGGATCAGATCGCCCACAAGGTGCCCGACCTCACTTCCAAAATCGCCGATGCCTATGCCCAGGCCGACCGGAAAGTGGAGGCAGAGGCCTATTACGGCAATTCGCTCAGGCAGGCTGCAGCCCAAAACCCGGCGCGCGCCGTTCAGGAAAGCGAAAAGGTGGCCGATTACTACAGCCGGCAAAACCGGTATCCGGAAGAGATCGCCCTGCGCAAGCGGAGCCTGGAAACCCTTGAGAAACTGGAGGTTCCCGCAGGGAATATGCCGGAAGGGCCCGTGTCCGATTCCATCACCACCCAGGGGGTGAATTACAAGATCGGCAGCGCCTACATCGCCCAGTCGCGCTACGACGAGGCCATCCCGTTCCTGGACCGCAGCATACGGGAAGCCGGCACCCAGGGCGACCTGGTGGTTCAGAAAGACGCCACGCGCAAATTGTCTGAAGTGTACCGCGACCGCGGGGATTTCAGGCGGGCCCTGGAACTCTACCAGCAGTATGTGGCCCTGGTAGACACCCTGTACGTGCGGAAGGAGCAGGAGCTGGCCCGGGCTGCCCGCTTTACCCAGGAAATGGCCAGCAGCCAGAGCCGGATAATGACCCTTGAACAGGAGCGCGAACTTTCGCGCAGCAAATACAACCTGGCCCTGGCTGAACAGCGCCTGACCCGGGAAATCAACAAGCGCCAGCGCTACATCATTTACTCCCTGGTCCTGGTTCTGCTGCTCACCGGCCTGGCGGCCTTTTTCTACTACCGCAGCAACCGGCAGAAAGAACTCGCCAACTACCTGCTGGCGCTCAAGGGCCTTCGCTCGCAGATGAACCCGCATTTTATCTTCAACGCCCTGAACTCGGTGAACAACTACATCGCCCGCAACGACGAGCGGAGCGCCAACCGCTATCTGAGCGACTTTTCGCAGCTCATGCGCACCGTGCTGGAGAATTCCGAGAAGGATTTGATCCCCCTGAGCGAGGAGCTTGAATTGCTGGAGCTGTACCTGAAGCTGGAGCACGCCCGCTTCCCCGACAAATTCGACTACGAGATACACGCCGATGCCGGGGTAGACCTGGAGGCCTTCCAGATTCCGCCCATGCTGCTGCAGCCCTACCTGGAGAATGCCGTATGGCACGGGCTGCGCTACAAGGAGGAAAAGGGGATGCTCCGGGTCGAGCTCCGCCCGCTGGCGGCCCGGGCCGTCACCATTACGGTAACCGACGACGGGATTGGACGGAAGCGGTCGGCGGCCGCGAAAACGCGCAATCAGCAGCGGCAGCCATCCAGGGGCATGGGCAACATCCGACGGCGCATCGAAATACTGAACCGCATGTACGGAGACCGGATCACCGTTTCGGTCTACGACCTGAACCCCGACGGCAGCGGGACCAAAGTAGTGTTGAACCTCAGAAACGATTGAAATGGAATTAAAGGCCGTGTTGATAGACGACGAGGCGCAGAGCCGGGAAATTTTGCGCAACTACCTGGGGAAATACTGCGAAAACGTTCGCATCGTTGGCGAGGGGGCCAATGTGCAGGAAGGGGTGGAGGCCATTCGCGGGGCCGACCCGGACCTGATCTTCCTGGATGTGGAAATGCCCTTTGGCAATGCCTTTGACCTGCTCGAGCAGTTGCCCGAGCGCAATTTCGAGACGGTTTTTGTGACGGCCTATCAGCAGTACGCCATGGATGCCCTGAACAGCCATGCCGCCTACTACCTGATGAAACCCATTTCCATAGACGACCTGATCGCAGCCGTGGACTATGTGCGGGAAATCAAGAGGCAGGAGGCGCGGCTGCACGGCCAGGTGCTCAGGGCTGTCCATCGGGTGGAGGGGAAAATCACCATTCCCCAGATGGACGGGTTCGAGGTGCTGGACATCTCCCAGATCCACTACTGCAAGGCAGACGACAATTACACCGAGATACACCTGAAAGGGAAAAAGATTCTGGTGAGCAAGACCCTGCGCTATTTTGAGGAGGCGCTCCGTGAATTCCCATTTGCCCGGGTCCATAAATCGTACCTGGTAAACGTGGGCGAGATTGTGAGGTACCGCAAGGGGAAAGGGGGCAGTGTGGTACTCGCCTCGGGCATGGAGATCCAGGTAGCGCCCTCGCGGAAGAAGCAACTCCTGAGTTTTTTCGAATAGGCAGGCCGGTGAAGGCCTGTTTTCGCGCTTCGTTCCATCGCCATAATGCGCAGTGCGGCGGGAAACCGGTGCCAGGCTGCCGCAAATTTCCTAATTTTCCGGTGTGGCGAATGCCGGTAAACCAAGTCGATTCAAAACCAGCTCAATGGGCTTACTCAAAAGTGTACGTGGAAAAACCCCCAAATTGGGGGCCGAATGTTTTATAGCCGAAACCGCGGTGGTGATAGGGGAAGTGGAAATGGGCGATCAGTGCAGCGTGTGGTACAACGCCGTATTGAGGGGCGATGTACACTACATCCGCATGGGGCATAAGGTAAACGTGCAGGACGGGGTGATGATACACGGCACCTATATGAAGGCCGCCACCGAGATCGGCAACAACGTCTCCATTGGCCACAACGCCATCGTGCACGGCTGTACCCTGCACGACAACGTGCTTGTCGGTATGGGCAGCATCGTGATGGATCACTGCGTTGTGGGATCGGGGAGCATTATCGCCGCCGGGGCGGTGCTTCCCCAGGGAACCGTGGTGCCTGAAGGGTCGATATACGCAGGGGTCCCGGCCCGGAAAATCGGGGAGGTGAGCCCGGAATTGCGCGAAGGGGAGATTCGCCGCATCGCCGATGCCTATGTAAAGTACGCGGGCTGGTACCGGTAAGCCGCAGCACCCCGCCCAAGCGGGAATATGCCGGGATTACCGGAAATTAGGTATCTTTAAAAGATCATCCGTAACGTACCGGCAAGGCGCGAAACGGAAACCTGTCGCACTATGGCCACACGCACCTACGAGGGAATTAAGTTCGACGCGGATGGAGCCTGCCCGGTCGCAGACCCCCTTACCGTGGAGGAGGCCCTGCAGGTCTGCATCAACGGAAAACCCTTTACCCTTACCATGCGCACCCCCGGAGCCGATGCCGAACTCATCCGGGGCCTGCTGCACTGCGAGGCCATTGTCTCCGACCCGCATTTTCACCCCGTGCTTGCTTTCAGGAAGGAGAACTCCCACGGCATTGTTTCGGAAGTGGACCTTGAAATACCGGAATCCCGGCTGGGCAGCGGCTATGCGAACACCCGCAGCCTGCTGTCGGTCTCTTCCTGCGGCATATGCGGCAAAACGGAACTCGGCGACCAGGGCTTCGAGGGCCCGCCCCTGGAGGCGGAGACCCGCTTCCCTGCAGCCCTGTTTTCGGAACTGTTTGCCCAGATGAACCGGCGTCAGGTAGACTTTAACCAGTCGGGAGGCACGCATGCAGCCGCTATTTTTGACGCAAAGGGGCAGCTTCTGGTAGCGCGCGAAGATATTGGCCGGCACAACGCGGTCGACAAGGCCGTCGGACGGTTGCTGCTGGACGGCCGGCTGGACCAGGCCCGTTCCATGACGGTGAGCGGGCGCATTTCCTACGAAATTACCATTAAGGCCTTCAAGGCGGGCATCCCTTTCCTGGCAGCCGTATCGGCCCCCTCTTCCCTGGCCGTGGACTACGCCAAGGAGCTCGGGATTACCCTGCTCGGCTTCTGCCGGGAGGGGAGGGCTACCTGTTATGCGCATCCCGAACGGATCAAAAACTTCCGGGCCCCGGCTGCCCGGCATAAAGCGAGCTGATATGTCTGATAACCTGAGCGAGCTCCTGGGGCGCAGGGGCCTTGGTGAAAACCTCTTCGACCGACTCGGCCAACTCGCCCGGACGGAAGGCAGCCCGGACGAAGCCGACCTGGCCCGGCTGGCAGAAGAATTTCTGGTGGGAAAGGCCAATACCTTTGGCACGGCCACCTTCTACGATTTTATGAAGCCCGAAAACCGAGGCAAGGAGGTATATGTCTGCAACGGCACGGCCTGTACCTGTGCGGGGACCCAGCCCGCCCTGCAGGAAAAGCTGGGGCGGCATTTTAAGGCCGAACAGATCGGGCATATGACCTGCCTGGGGCGGTGCCATGAAAACAGTGCCTTCCACTACCGGGGCCACAATTATTCCGGGGCCGACATCGGGGAGCTGGATAACATCCTGGCAAATCGGACCAGCCCGGGCCCCGATCAGTACGCGGTGGGGGCCAGCCATGAGCCTCTGCTCACCAGGCCGTTCCCCGGGATGGGGGAGTTTTACCAGGCCTGGAAGGAGGTATTAGCCCAGGAGCCGGAAGCCGTTCTGGAAGAAATACAGGCCTCGGGCCTGCGCGGAAGGGGAGGAGCCGGTTTTCCCATGGGCTCCAAGCTGGCCTTTTGCCGGCAGGCTCCCGGGGAGGTGAAATTTATCATCTGCAATGCCGACGAGGGCGATCCGGGGGCCTACTCAGACCGATATTTGCTGGAGCAGCGGCCTCATTCGGTGCTGTTCGGCATGCTGGTTAGCGGTTACGTAACGGGCGCGCATCACGGCATACTCTACATACGGGCCGAGTACCCGGAGGCCGTGGCCCGCGTGCAGCAGGCCATGGAAGAACTGGCGGCTGAGGGCCTGACGGGCAAAAACGTACAGGGCAGCGGCTTTGATTTTGAATTCAGGATCATCCAGGCGCAGGGCTCTTATATCTGCGGGGAAGAAACCGCCCTGATCAATTCCATCGAGGGGCAGCGTCCGGAAGTGCGCACTCGCCCGCCGTACCCGGCCCAGCGCGGGCTCTTCAACAAGCCCACAGTGGTCAGCAACGTGGAGACCCTGGCCGCCCTGCATCCCATACTCAGCCAGGGGGGCGCCGCCTGGAAGGCCATTGGCACCCCGCGCTCGTCCGGCACCAAACTGGTGAGCCTCGACAGCTTTTTCAACCGGCCCGGGATATATGAAGTGGTTATGGGCACCCCCCTTACAACTGTGGTCGAAGACCTGGGGGGCGGGTTCAGGGCTCCGGTAAAGGCCCTGCAGATCGGCGGACCCCTGGGCGGGGTAGTGCCGGCGGGCAAAATCGGGGAGCTCACCCTCGACTTCGAGTCTTTTGCGCAGGCAGGCTTCCTGCTGGGGCATGCCTCCGTAGTCTGCATCCCGGCCGACTTTCCCATGATACGGTATGTCGAACACCTGTTCGAATTCGCCTCGTACGAAAGCTGCGGGAAGTGCTTCCCCTGCCGCCTGGGCACCAAGCGGGGGCACGAGATAACACAAATGGCCGCAGGGGGCGACTATGTAATAGACAGCAACCTCTTCGACGACCTGCTGACCACTTTGGAAAAGGGCTCCCTCTGTGCGCACGGGGGCGGGATACCGCTGCCCATCCGGAACATTCTCCGGTATTTCGAACCTGAACTGAAAGCTTTTTTCAAGTAATCCGAAGCTATGAAAACCGCCTATATCAACGACCAGCCCCATGCTTTCCAGCCCGGAGAGACCCTGCTCGCCTTCATCCGCCGGCAGGCAGGCCACAGCCTGGTGCCCACCCTATGCGATGCGCCCAACCTGGAGCCTTTTGGCGCCTGCCGGGTCTGCAGCGTGGAGGTCTGTGTCGAGCCGGGCGGCCCGTCCCGGACGGTTGCCTCCTGCCACACCCCCGTTTCGGAGGGGCAGTATATCTATACCAGCACGGCCGAAATACAGAAACTGAGGCAGAATATCCTGGAGCTCGTGCTCACAGACCACCCCCTCGACTGCCTTACCTGCGAGGTGAACGGGAATTGCGAGCTGCAGACCGTGGCAGCCCAGGTCGGCATCCGCCAGGTGCGCTACCCGGAAGGGGAAAACCATCTGAGCCGCGTCAAAGACGCTTCCCACCCCTATATGCGCTCTGACCTGAGCAAATGTATCAATTGCTACCGCTGTGTGCGCGCCTGTGACGAGGTGCAGGGGGAGTTCGTTTTGAGCATGGCTGGCCGGGGTTTCGATGCCCGCATCGTCAAAGGCTTTGACCAGAGCTTCATGGAATCGGATTGCGTGAGCTGCGGGGCCTGCTCCCAGGCCTGCCCCACCTCTGCCATTTCGGACGTCTTTCAGTCCAAATCGGTGCAGGCCACCGAAACCACCCGCACCGTCTGTACGTATTGCGGGGTGGGCTGCAATCTGGAGGTGTCTACCCGCAGCGGGGAGATTCTGAGCATACGGGCCCCCTACGACGCCGAAGTGAACCAGGGGCATACCTGCCTGAAGGGGCGGTTCGCCTTTAAATTCTACAACCACCCGGAACGGCTCGATTCGCCCATGATCAAAAAGGAGGGCCGGTTCGAGAAAGTGAGCTGGGAAGAGGCCTACGACCTGATCACCTCGAAATTCGCGCACTACAAGGAAACTTATGGGCCCGACAGCCTGGCCGGCATTTCCTCTTCCCGCTGCACCAACGAGGAAAACTACCTGATGCAGAAATTCTACCGGGCGGTGATACAAACCAACAACATCGATGGCTGCGCCCGGGTGTGCCATTCCCCTACGGCCCTTGGGATGCAGCGCACCTTCGGCACAGGGGCGGCCACCAATTCCATCGCAGACCTTAAATACGCCGACTGCATACTGGTGATCGGGGCGAACCCCACCGACGCCCACCCGGTTACCGGCGCCAAGTTCAAGCAGTTTGCGATGAAGTCTGACAAGGTATCTATCGTAATCGACCCCCGGCGTACCGAGCTGGCGCGCTACGCCACCCACCACCTGGCCCTGCGCCCGGGCACCAATGTGGCGTTGCTGAACATGATGATGTACTACATCGTGGAGGCCGGCCGGGTAGACCAGGCCTTTGTCGAAAGCCGCACCGAGGGGTACAACGATTTTGTGGAGGAACTTATGGCCCTGGACCTCGACCGCATGGAGGCGGTTTGCGGGGTGCCCAGGGAGCAGGTGCGGGCCGCCGCCCTGGCTTACGCCAATGCGCCCAACGCCATGTCGTTCCACGGGCTGGGGGTTACCGAGCACTCACAGGGCACCTTCACGGTGATGCAGATAGCCGACCTGGCCCTGCTTACGGGAAACATCGGCCGCCCGGGGGTGGGGGTCAACCCGCTGCGCGGGCAGAACAACGTGCAGGGCAGCGCCGATATGGGCGTGCAACCCCATCAGGGCGCCGGCTACCTCGATATTACCAAGCCCGAGGTAAACAAGCGGTACAACGAATTCTACAGGGCCCAGGTGCCCTCGCACATCGGGTACAAGATCCCGGAAATGTTCCAGGCGGCCCTCGAAGGCAAGCTCAAGGCCCTCTGGATTATCGGGGAAGATGTGGTGCAGACCGACCCGAATACCCAGAAGGTTATCAGGGCCCTTGAGGCCACCGAACTGGTGGTGGTCCAGGAGCTGTTCATGACCGAAACGGCCAAATACGCCGACGTGATCCTGCCTGGGGCTTCCTTTCTGGAAAAGAGCGGCACCTTCACCAACGGCGAACGCCGCGTGCAGGCCGTCAGGCAGGCGGTGGAACCCCATTCGGGCACCAAACCGGACGGGCAGATCATCGTGGACATCATGAACCGGATGGGCTATGCCCAGCCCGACTACACCCCCGACGGCATGCTGGAGGAGATCTCGCAGATCGTCCCCTTCTTTGCCGGTATCCGCTGGGACCGCCTGGGCAAGAACGGCCTGCAATGGCCGGTGGCCCCAGACGGCACCGACACGAAGATCCTGCATCTGGAATCCTTTAAGCGGGGCCTGGGCTACTTCGAGTTCCATCCCTGGGAGGAAAGCCTCGAAATACAGGCGCACGGGTCGGATTATCCCTATATCCTGACCACGAACCGCGAACTGGAGCACTACAATTGCGGGGCCATGACGCGCCGTACCGCCAATGAGCAGCTGCTGGGCAGCGACTACCTGATGATCCACCCCGACGACGCTGCGGCCCATGGCATTGGCGAGGGCGATTACGTGTGTCTGGAATCGCCCCGCGGCAAGGTGGACGTGAAAGCGCGCATTACCGATGAGGTGAAACCGGGTATTCTGAGCACCACCTTCCATTTTCCGGAGATAATGGTGAACAATATTACCAGCGATATTCACGATTCCGAGGCCATGTGCCCCGAGTACAAAGTGGTGGCCGTGCGCATACGCAGGTCGAAGGGGAAATTCAAGCAGTTGATGCAGGAGGGCTGAAATACGCCCTGTCCAGGAGAAACTGACAGGGGTTTTTTCCCTGTGAAGGTCGATGCGGCTGTTAGGGACTTGCAGGGTAAAGAGCGATCTTGCCGCCGGGAGGGCGGGGGGTACCCCTAACACCGGCACCAGGCCCGCACCCGACTGTCCCGCTATTTAGACGCGTGCCACGCGATATCTGTGTGGCCGATCTTCTTGTTGGCCTCGCGCAGCCGCTGAGACATCTTTTCCAGTAGGCGGTAGGCCAGGGAGGAGTCGCGGTGAATGGATTTCATGAAATTCCGCTTGTCAATGGTGAGTATCCTGGCTTCCCCGACGGCCCGGATGGTACAGGATCGGACATCCTCTTCAAAAAGGCCCATTTCTCCAAAAAATTCAGTCTCGCCCAGCTGTGCCACCCTGATATCCCCCTCCGGGGTTTCCAGGATCACATCGACCAGGCCCTCCTGGATCACGTACAGGCAATTTCCCTTGTCTCCCTGTTTTATGATGACCTCGCCGTCATTGTAGAGTTTGCCGAGTTTCTTGTCTTTCATGCCGTTTGCTGTTAAATGGGGGAATGTTTGAAACAACCGTGCTCCTTGAGAGGCCAAGCAGCAGCATCGGATGCAGGAAACGCTGGAAGATATTCCGGTATCCGGCGCTGCCGGTGAAGGTGTCCCAAAGTGCCGAGCTCATCCGGAAAGAGCTTTTTTCGCTTGTTTGCTCCCTTCCGACCATATCTAGGAGCCCTCTTTTGAGGAGGCTGGATTTCTGGATCAGCTTGGTGACCAGGAAGATCAGTTTTCCGACCAGGTTGTCCCGGTCCAGGTCGCGGCAAACCGGGGCGTAGTACTTTTTGAAGTTTGTTTCCCCGATGCCTTCCAGCACGGCCGCGCTGGCAGCGGCTTTTCCGGTGATGAAGGCCGCCCCGATCCCGTTTTTGTAGAGCTTGGAGGAGGCGGAATCACCGATCAGCACCACCCTGTCGGCATAGGGGTGCTGCCCGCGGTCTACGTTTATGTACGGATAGCACTGGCACGCGACGGTCCGCTCTACCGGGAAGTCTGCCGGGAAACAGGACCTGACCTGGTCAGAGGTGATAAAATTCTGGACCACCTCCTTGCCGATGTCGGTTCCCAGCAGCACCAGGGTCACATAATTCTCCTTGGGGATCAGGGCTCCGAAGGTGATCTGGGGCAGGTCCAGCAGAAAAACGTGCATCGAATTTCCCAGACAGGTTTGGATATCGGCCGTTTTCATGAAAAATTCGCTGATATAGGCCCGGGTTTCCCGCGGCAGGGTAAAGGAGGGGCAAATCTCCCTGAACATTTCCAGGGTGGTCTTGTTGAGCCCGGCTGCACCCACAACCAGGTCGTACTTGCTCGGTTCCGACTTGGAGTACCCCACCATGATGCCATCCTCGACCCGCTGCAGGCGGGTCACTTTCTCCTGAATTACGCGGGCTCCCTTCTCCAGGCAAAGCCCGAGCAGGAAGTTGTCGAAACCCTTTACATTTTTGTCCAGGCAGCCTTTTGGGCCGCAGCCCCTGAAAACAGCGGCGATGCGCTGTTCGTCGCTCGGCGCTTCGATTACCTGGCTGCCCAGCTCGGTATGCATCGTATAGGTGGAGATGCCCCGCTGAATAATATCCGTTGGGATCACAATCCCGTCTGTGGCCAGCTCCTGCACGAGGGATTCAGACACGATGCCGCCGCAGTGGTTGCACCCGGCTGCCCCGATTTTGGTGAAATCCTTGGCTTCAAAAATATCGATGGACACATCCAGGCCCAGCCGGGCGGCATATTCCAGGGCGTAATAACTGAAAAAACTCCCGGCGGGCCCACCTCCGATTACGGCAATGCGGGAACCGTCTGCCAATTCTATGCCGGAAGTAGCCATTGAAGTCATGCCGGTCGTTCTTAGTGAAGACCCGGATCGGTCCAGAAAGTTGCTTCAGCAATTCAGATTAGGCTGCTATCCCCCCAAAACGAACCCGGGCCTTCGTAAAGATAGCCCCTAACCGGGCCTGAATACATGACATCTGTCAGCTATTTTGGGTGCAGGATTCCGGTAGTTTCCCGGGATGGGATCCAATGTGCCTTTGGCGCCGGGCGGCATACCCGATTGTCCTGATGGGAAGGGCCCTGGAAAAGGGTTTTGGCGCATACGCACCCCCCGCCGGAAAACCCTTTCCCATAACGCGGCAAAAGGGCTCAGATGCTTCGATTTGCCTGCCCGGAAGACAAGTTTTCCGTACCTTTGGCCCAACCATTAAACCCAACAGATGAAAGCCTACATCTTCCCAGGGCAGGGCGCCCAGTACAGCGGTATGGGCAAAGACCTGTACGAGGCCTCGGGCGCGGCCCGCGACCTTTTCGAGCAAGCCAACGAGATTCTCGGATTTTCGATTACCGACATCATGTTCGGGGGCTCGGCCGACGACCTGAAACAGACCCGGGTTACCCAGCCGGCCATTTTCCTGCATTCGGTGATTCTCAGCAAGGTGTTGGGCAAGGCCTTCCGTCCCGATATGGTGGCGGGGCACTCCCTGGGGGAATTTTCGGCCCTGGTGGCCAACGGCACCCTCACTTTTGCAGACGGGCTCAGGCTGGTATCGCAGCGCGCCCTGGCCATGCAGAAGGCCTGTGAGGTTCGGCCCGGCACCATGGCGGCCGTTTTGGCCCTGGAAGATAAGGTGGTCGAGGCCCTGTGCGCCGAAACGCCCGGCGTGGTGGTTCCCGCCAACTACAACTGCCCGGGCCAGCTGGTGATATCCGGGGAGGTAGAGGCCGTAAACCTGGCCTGCGAAAAAATGAAGGAAGCCGGTGCCCGCCGGGCCCTGGTATTGCCTGTGGGCGGGGCCTTCCATTCCCCCCTGATGGAGCCGGCCCGCGAAGAGCTGGCAGCCGCCATCGAGGCCACCCCGTTCGCCAGGCCCGCCTGCCCCATATACCAGAACGTGGCCACCACGGCAGTAACCGACACGGCCGCCATCAGGAAAAACCTGATTGCCCAGCTCACCGCCCCGGTGAGATGGACCCAGAGCGTGCAGCAGATGGCCGCTGACGGGGCCACCTCGTTTATCGAAGTGGGGCCCGGCAAGGTGCTGCAGGGGCTGGTGGCCAAGATCGTGCCCGGTGCGGAAGTGTCTTCGGCCCAGGCGGGAGGATAGGAAATTTCATCCACGAAAAAGGTGATTTCGACCGCTAAAGTGGGGGAAAATCGCTAATTTTCGTAACAGTGGACCTTCGTATACAAATCGCCTGACCTACACCTCAAACACAGGACGCTGCTTAAAGCGCACGCTATGAAATTGAGATTACTTTCCCTGATTTTTGAATTATTCCGGTTCTTCTCCCGCAAGGGCTTGTGGGTGGGGGTGATGTTGATGTTTGGTCTTTTGGCTTCAGCTCAGGAGGTATCCATCACTGCAACCGATGCTTCCGCATCGGAGAGTCCTTTGGATACTGGAACCTTCCAGGTGAGCCTAGATGCTGTAAACAACACGGGCAGTGCGATCACGGTAGATTACACGGTAACAGGATCGGCCGATGCCGGATCAGATTACAATACGCTCAGCGGTAGTGTTAGCATTGCCAATGGGGCTCAGAATGCTACAATAACGGTTACTCCGATAAATGACACAGCCATTGAAGGGACCGAGACGGTCATTGTTACCCTGGATCCGGGTACGGGATATACGGTAGGATCACCAGCGTCTGCGACGGTAAACATCAGCAGTGAGGATGGAGCTGTTGCAACGATCACCGCAACCGATGCTTCCGCATCGGAGAGCCCGCTTGGAACCGGTCAATTTACAGTGAGTTTAAGTGGGACGAACAACACGGGCAGTGCGATCACGGTAGATTATACGGTAACAGGATCGGCCGATGCCGGATCAGATTACAATACGCTCAGCGGTAGTGTTAGCATTGCCAATGGGGCTCAGACGGCTACTATTACTGTAACTCCAATAAACGATTCGGCTTTCGAAGGCCCTGAGACTGTAATCGTGACTCTGGATCCGGGTACGGGATATACGGTAGGATCACCAGCGTCTGCGACGGTAAACATCAGCAGTGAAGATGGAGCTGTTGCAACGATCACCGCAACCGATGCTTCCGCATCGGAGAGCCCGCTTGGAACCGGTCAATTTACAGTGAGTTTAAACGGGACGAACAACACGGGCAGTGCGATCACGGTAGATTATACGGTAACGGGATCGGCCGATGCCGGATCAGATTACAATACGCTCAGCGGTAGTGTTAGCATTGCCAATGGGGCTCAGA
>DATIPV010000160.1:0-12048 GCA_035471525.1 Robiginitalea sp. | reverse complement strand
TCCGAAAAGCGGGCGACGTTCATAAAATAATCGGTACCCCGAATGCGCCCCAACACGGCCATGTGGGGTTTGGAGATGCGGTAGACCAGCAGCAGCAGGGAGAAAAGCACCCCCAGCAATATTCCTTCCTTGATGCCCAGGGAAAGGGTAAGCAGAAAGGTGGCCAGGAGCAACACAAACTCATCCTTGCGGTTTTTCCAGAGCGCCCTCGGGTATTTCAGGTCGATGAGCCCATAAACGGCCACCATGATGATGGATGCCAGAATGGCGTTGGGCAGGAAATAAAAGAGGGGGGTCAAAAACAGCAGGGTCAGGCCTACCACCAGGCTGCTCACCAGGGCCGCCAGGCCCGTGTTGGCGCCGGCTTCATCGTTCACGGCCGTGCGCGAAAAGCCCCCTGTAGTCGGATACGACTGGAAAAAGGACCCGACTATGTTCGACAGGCCCAGGGCCACCAGCTCCTGGTTGGCGTTCACCCTTGTTTCGCCCCGTTTTTCTTCCACCGCCTTGGCAACCGAAATGGCCTCCATGAATGCGATAAGGGAAAGGGCCAGGGCGATGGGGAACAATTCGGATATTCGCTGGCTGTCCAATACCGGAAGCTCCAGGGACGGGAGCCCTCCGGGCACTTGGCCCACAATGCCGACCCCCGCCTCATTCAGTTTCAGGAAGTACACCCCTAAAACCCCCAGCACTACGGCGATAAGGGCTGCCGGCAGCCTCGGGGCCACCTGCTTGAGCACCCGGATCAGCACAATCCCGGAAAGCCCGATCAGAAGGGTAACGAAATGGGTGTCGCCCAGGGTCCGGATCGCATTGGCGAGCAGCACATGAATCTGGTTGCTGCCGTCAATCTGCGTGCCCAGCAGGTGCTTGAGCTGGCTGAGGCCGATGATGATCGCCGCCGCCGAGGTAAAACCGCTGATAACCGGTCGCGAGAGGAAATTCACCAGAAAGCCCATGCGGAGCAGGCCAAAAGTCAGTTGCAGCACCCCCATGAACAGCGCCAGGAAAATAGCCATGGCAATGTACTCGTCCAGGCCCGAGAGCGACAGGGCGCCCAGGCCGGAAGCCACCAGCAGGGAATCCATGGCCACCGGTCCCACGGCCAGTTGCCGGGAGGTGCCGGTTAGGGCGTAGATAACCTGTGGGATCAGGGCCGCATACAGCCCGAAGACGGGAGGCAGGCCGGCAATCATGGCGTAGGCCATGCCCTGCGGGATAAGCATGATGCCGACCGTGATCCCGGCCGACAGGTCGCCGGCCAGATACGCCCGCCTGTAGGCGGGCAGCCATTCCAATATGGGGAAATACCGTTTCAGAGTTCCTTGATTTTAATGTAGTTTCTGTGGAGTTCGATCTTGCCCATCTGCTCCAGTTTTTTGAGCAGGCGGGAAATCACCACCCGGGAGCTGTGCAGGTCGTATGCGATTTCCTGATGCGTGTTGCGGATAACGTCGTCTTCGTTCACGCGCCTCTTTTCGCGCAGGTAGTTCACCAGGCGCTCGTCCATGTTCATAAAGGCAATGCTGTCGATGGTTTGCAGCAATTCGTTGAGCCGGGTGTTATAGCTCTCGAACACAAAATTCCGCCAGCTCCGGTAATTTGCGATCCACTCCTCCATCTTGCGCACCGGAATCATGATAAGCCGCGCATCGGTCTCGGCCACGGCCCTTATCTCGCTGCGGGTTTGCCCGATACAGCAGCTCATGGTCATGGAGCAGGTGTCTCCCTGTTCCAGGTAATACAGCAACAGCTCGTCCCCCTCCGGATCTTCGCGCAACACCTTGATAACGCCTGAGATGAGCAGGGGCATCCCTTTGATGTATTCCCCTATATCGATGAGTTTCTGGCCAGCCGGCACTTCCTTGAAGGTGCCCACCTGGGCGATCTCTTTGAGAAGTGCCTCTTCGAACTGATTGCCGTAACTCGATTTAAGTTCTTGTATCATGTCGATTGTTTTATCTCCCGGGTGCTCCCGCTGTCGTATTTAAAAAAGAAATTTGCCCAGATAGATTTGGAAACCGCCCCGATCCAGGGCATCAACAAAACCAGCGCCCCGACAATGGCTGCAAAAATGCCTCCTACCCCGAGGTCTAGCCCGATAAGGACGATCAGCACATAGACCGCCACCCCAACGGCTACCCCAACGGCATAAGACACATACATGGAGCCGTAATAAAAACTGGGTTCGATCCGGTACCTGAGGCCGCAATAGGGGCAGGCTTCCCGAACCCTGTTTAAACTGCCCAGGTTGTAGGGATGCTTTTCCAGGAAAGCCCCTTCGTGGCAACGGGGGCACCTGAGGAACAGGATGCTGTACAGTTTGCTGCCTTTGCGGATCATTTGCAACGCGTTATTCTTACAAAAGTAACATTTATGGGGGCGTTCCGTTGTGACTTTTGTTACATTCCGGCCGGCCGGCTGGCCGGCGGGCCGAAAATCAGCAACAGCCGAATTTTTTCGCCCCGATATGCGCTGCCTTTCCAGGGGCGATTTCAGGGCCGGGGCAAAAGGGATAGGGAAATTTCCTATCTTGGAACCTTCCGGGGCCCACTGCTCCGGGAACCACGGCGATATGGCAAAAACCTTAGGCTCTGACCGCATCCAGTCTGTCGACGTCCTCCGGGGGCTGGTAATGGTCATTATGGCCCTCGACCACGTGCGGGATTATTTTCACCTCGGGGCCGACAGCCAGAACCCCCTCGACCCGGATACCACTTCGCCCATCCTGTTCTTCACCCGCTTCATCACGCATTATTGCGCCCCGGTGTTCATATTCCTGGCCGGGACCTCAGCCTCCTTCTACGGCCGCAACAAACCTCTGGGCACCCTTTCGCGCTTCCTCTGGACGCGCGGAGTGTGGCTCATCTTCGTGGAAATCGTGATCATGTCGCTGCTCTGGTGGTTCGACCCGAGGTTTGAAATCATAAACCTGCAGGTGATCTGGGTCATCGGGCTTTGCATGATCTTCATGGCCGGCATCATCTACCTGCCCTTCCGGGCCATTGTGGCCCTGGGGCTGATCATGGTCTTCGGCCACAACGCCCTCGACGGGATCACAGCCGAGGGGCAGGGGCCGGGTGCCATCTTATGGTACATTTTGCACCAGGATAGCTTACAGTGGTTCGGAGACCGGATAGTCATGTTCCACTACCCCATCATCCCCTGGATCGGGGTAATGGCCTTGGGGTATACCTTCGGCCGCCTGTACGATAAGGGTGTTGAGGCGTCCCGACGCAAAACATGGCTGCTCAGGATGGGGTTTGGCGCCCTGGCCCTGTTTGCGCTGGTGCGGGGCCTGAACGTATACGGCGACCTCGTGCCCTGGAGTGTACAGGCACGCGGGCCGGTCTATACGTTCCTCTCCTTCATGAATGTGCACAAATACCCGCCTTCCCTCCTTTATTTGCTGATCACTCTGGGGCCTGCCATGCTCTTCCTCCATGGTATTGAATCCGTGCAAAACCGCTTTACGAAGTGGATGGTGGTCTTCGGGCGCGTGCCTTTTTTCTACTATGTGATCCACGTTTTTGTGATCCATCTTGCGGCCATCATCGGCCTGCTGCTTACCGGCGGGGACTGGACCATTATGATTTTGGGGACGGAGTTTTTTACACAGGGCAGCCTTAACGGTTATGGGTATCCCCTGTATATAACCTACCTGGTCTGGATCGGGGTGGTGGTGGTGCTCTATTTCCCGAGCCGGGCCTATATGCGCTACAAACTGTCCAACAAAGACAAGGCCTGGCTGAGTTATCTCTGATTGATACCGAGGGATTTCGACCGATTGATTATCTTTAGGATACCGGTTTTGCCGACCTAATAATCCCTGACATGAAACTCGCAAACTACCTGATTCTGGGGCTGCTCACCGGCTGCCTTTCCTGTTGTCAACCGGCAGCGGGAGGCGCCGAAAACGGGTTTGTTAACTTTGCCGATTCCCTGTTCAACACGGCGGTAGACAGCGCCCAGATAGCCGGCGCTGCCGTACTGGTCAAGAAAGACGGGGAACTGCTGCTCCAGAAGTCGTACGGAATGGCCAGCCTGGAGCTGGCCGTCCCCATGCCCGAATCGGGGACTTTTGAAATCGGGTCGGTGACCAAGCAGTTCACCGCAGCGGCCATCCTGAAACTCGCCTCTGCCGGCAAGATTTCCCTGGATGACGACTTCACCCAATACGTGCCCATGGATACAGGGGGGCGGAAGATCAGCATCCGCCACCTGCTGAACCACACTTCCGGGATACCGGGCTATACGGAAATCCCCGAGTTCTGGGAGCTTTCCATAGAATCACACCCGCGCGACACCTTGCTGCGCCTGGTGGAGTCCAAGCCCTTCCTGTTCGAGCCGGGCGAACGGCTTATCTACAACAACACGGGGTATTTTATCCTGGGCCTCGTTATTGAAAAAGCCAGCGGGCAGCCCTATGCAGACTTTTTGAAAGAAGTCCTCTTCGAGCCGCTCGCAATGCGGGAAACGTATTACTGCAGCCAGTCTGAGGTGGTGCCGGGCAAGGTGTACGGATATGACTTTTCGGAGAGCGGCCTGAAACAAAAGCCGTACGCAGATCATACCTGGCCCTTTGCGGCAGGGTCGTTGTGCTCTTCGGCCGGCGATCTGCTGAAATGGATGGAGGCGCTGCACAACGGGCAGATACTGAGCCCCGAAGAATACCGGGAGATCTCCCAGCCCAAAAGCCTCAACGACGGCAGCCCGCTTCGTTACGCCATGGGCCTGGTGAATTTTTCGGATTACGGCCACCGGCTAATCGGGCACGACGGAGGCATGTACGGATTCCTTTCGGAAACCCGCTATTACCCCGACGACGACCTGTATGTCATTTGCCTGGTGAATACCACGGGGCCGCGCAGTGCAGGCTACTTTGCCGGCGCCCTCACCTGGAATATCCTGCAAAAGGCCCGCCTGGGATCCAGTCCCTTCGACCAGGATGCCGGCAAGCTGTCGGGCACCTTCACCGGGCAGGTCAGGGGCTCCGCAATCGATATGGAGATCGAGGTAACTCCCGAAGGACTCATTTGGAAGGTTGCGGGCGAGCCAACGGGCGATTCGCTGAACACCTATATGGGCGATGCTGTGTGGACCAACGGGAAAGACCGGTTCCATTTCCGGGAAGGGAAGTGGATCGTCGACCAGGTTAGCGGTTATTACGTGTTCGGACGCAAGGAATAGGGCCGGAGAACACGGGCTGCCTGCCCGCGCAAAATCGGTCATATGGCCCGGTCTCCGACGGCAAAAAAAGAGTATCTTCGGAAGCCTGTAACCCCTCTGTTCCTATGCGTTATAGAAAAGTTTTCCTGATTGTCGCCGGGCTGTTGCTCCTGCTGGGCCTGGGCTCTCTTTTCCTGAAACCCGCACTGGAATCGGGCCTGGAGAAATACCTCCGGGAAAAAATAGTGCTCCGGAATCAGGACGCTCCCCTGTCTATCGATTTCGAATCGCTCGACCTGAGCCTGTTGGGCCGCAAACTGAACCTGTACGGGCTGCGCATCATGCCTTCCCCTGCCGCTGATTCCTTGGCAGCCAAGGCGTTCCGGGGGCTGGAGGTCAGCCGGATCACCCTGCACGGCATTGACCCGAGCCATTTCCTCTGGAATAAAAACCTGGATATCCAATCCCTTTCCCTCGATACCGTCAGGCTCCTGCTGCACAAGACCGGGGGCCACCGCCCGGGCGGCTCGCCCCCGTCGCCCGCAACCGGGGGCGCCCTGGTCGACTCCATTCGCCTGCCCGGCTTGTCCGACATCCGCCTCGGGGTTTTTGAAATGGACCACTTCCGCTTGTTGATTGCGGGGGAAAAAGAGGATACCCTGGCCCAATTTACCGGCAACCAGCTGATCCTGAAAGGCATCCGCCTGGCGCAGGCAGGCCGGGCAGACGACGCGCCCTTCGTGCCCGTGCTGGATTCCCTCGAACTCGAGCTGCGGGAACAGCGCTCCGAACTGGGTGGCGGGTCCTATGCCCTGGGCTACGACCGTTTTCTGTACCGCAAAACGGACCATTCGCTCCGAATAGACAACCTGACGGTAGAACCCCGGCTTGAGCCCGCCGAGATGAAAGCCCGCCACACCCACAGCTTCGAGACATACCGGGCCCGCCTGGCCGGCCTGCAGATCGAGGGCTTAGACCTGGAATCCCTGTTCCGGGACGGGGAGCTGCGCATGCGTTCGATTACCCTCGACAGCGCGCAAGCCGGGATCTTTCGCGACAAGACCCTGCCCTTCGATACCGGCAAGGCCGTAAAACTTCCTGCCCGGGCCCTGGCCGACCTGAAATTCCCGCTGCGCATCGACACCCTGCGCCTGCGCGATTCCTTTTTGAAATACGCCGAGAACATCCCCGGCTCAAACGATCTGGTCGAAGTGGAACTCGGTGACCTCCAAATGGCCCTTTTCCCCATTGTCTCGGGGGGCGTGGCCGGCAGCGAATCAGAAAAACTGCACATCTCCATTTCCACACACCTGATGGACGCCCTGCCCATCGGGGTCGAATTGAGCATGCCCTACGGGGGCGACGCCCTGACCCTCACCGGCCACAGCACCGGCAGCGCCCGCCTGCACGCGCTGGACCATCCGGTGTACCCGGCTATCGGCATGCGCTTCACGGGGGGCACCCTGAACAGCCTCTCCTTTTCGGCCCATGGCAATTCGCGCCACATGCAGGGGCAGCTCACCATGCTGTACAAAGACCTGGAGGTGGAATTCCTGAAGGAGGAAGGCGACCGCAGCAAAACAAAATCCTTCCTGGCCAACGCCCTGGTCAAGAGCTCGAACCCCAACCGGCACGGCAAAACCATCGTCGGAGTGATCGAGTTCGAGCGCGTCCCCTACAAAGGGCTGGGAAATTACATCTGGAAAACCGTGCAATCGGGGCTGGTCAATTCGCTGAGCCCGGTGGGGAAACACCATCGGGAGTAAGCGGTCGGCCCGCGATACTGGTATTGCCCCACCCTTTCGCAACCTCCTCCGCATTTCGTATCTTCCCAAAGCGCAAACCCGCGCCGGGCCTTGTGCCCCTCGCATCAAAATGAACGGTATGGAAAACATGGCTTCCAAATTCGACTTAAGCGGCAAAGTGGCCGTGGTTACGGGCGCCAGCAAGGGGATTGGCAAATCGATCGCCCGCGGCCTGGCCGAATGCGGGGCCCGGGTGGTGGTAAGCAGCCGCAAGCAGGAGGCGGTTAACGGCGTGGCCGCCGAGTTTGCGGCCGCAGGCCTGGAAGCCCTCGGGATCGCTTGCCATGTCGGCGATGCCGGGCAGCGCGCAACCCTTATTGAAAAGACCCTGGAAGCTTTCGGGCAGATCGACATCCTGGTAAACAACGCAGCCATCAGCCCGTATTACGGCCCTCTGGAAGAGTCGGGCCCGGAGGCATTCGACAAAATTATGGAGGTTAACGTAAAGGCCCCCTGGGCGCTTTCCAACCTCGCCCTGCCGCATATGAAAGAACAGGGGGGCGGGAGCATCCTGAATATTTCGTCTGTGGAAGGGCTGCGGCCCGGGTTCGGGTTGGGGCTGTACAGCGTTACCAAGGCCGCCCTGATCATGCTCACCCAAAACCAGGCCAAGGAATGGGGCCGGTTCGGGGTCCGGGTCAATGCGCTTTGCCCGGGGCTGGTGCGCACCAAATTCAGCGAGGGCCTCTGGTCAGACGAAAAGGTGGCGCAGGGCTATACCCGGGCAGTGCCCCTGCGCCGTATTGCAGAGCCCGATGAAATGGTCGGCGCCGCGTTGCTTCTCGCCTCCGGTGCCGGGTCTTATATAACAGGCGGGGTTTACGCAGCCGACGGGGGATACCTTGTCTCTGGTTAGCCCCGCAAAACACCACTTATGAACAAACAGTTACTTTTCGTAAAGCGGCCCGAGGGCCGGGTCGATGCCTCTGTCTGGTCGCTGGTTTCCGGGCCGGTTCCCAAAGCCGGTGCAGGCGAAATGCTCGTAAGGCAGCATTACGTTTCCCTCGACCCCGCCATGAGGGGCTGGATGAACGAGCACAAGTCGTATATCGACCCCATGGCCCTGGGTTCCGTGATGCGCGCCCTGGCGGTGGGCGAGGTGGTCGCCTCCGATCTCCCGCAATTTAAGGCAGGCGACTTTGTGGCCGGCCCGGGCGGGGTGCAGCAATACGCGGTAACCGATGGGAAGGGCTACCATCGGGTAGACCCCCGGGTAGCCCCCCTGCCGGAATATCTCGGCGCCCTGGGCATGACCGGCATGACCGCCTATTTCGGCATCCTGGACGTCGGCAAAATACGCGAGGGAGACGTGGTGGTTGTTTCCGGGGCCGCAGGGGCCGTCGGCAGCGTGGCGGGCCAGATTGCCAAAATAAAAGGTTGCCGGGTAATCGGGATTGCCGGCGGCCCGGAAAAATGCCGCTACCTGCTCGAAGAACTCGGGTTCGACGGGGCCATCGACTATAAAAACGAAGACGTGCGCGCCCGGCTGAAAACAGAATGCCCCGGGGGGATAGACGTCTATTTCGACAATGTGGGGGGCGAGTTGCTCGATATTGCCCTGAGCCTGCTGCGGCTGCACGCCCGCGTGGTGGTATGCGGGGCTATATCGCAATACAACAACCGGGAGTCGGTCAGGGGCCCTGCCAATTACCTGTCGCTCTTGATCAACCGGGCCACCATGCAGGGCATGGTGGTCTTTGACTGGGCGGCCCGGTATGGGGAGGCCGCACAGGCCCTGGGCGGGTGGATGGCAGCAGGAAAATTGAAAAGCCGGACGGCCCTCTTTGAGGGCATCGAAAACTTCCCCCAGACCTTCGACCGCCTTTTTACCGGAGACAAACTGGGCAAGCTGGTCTTAAAGGTCCTGGAGGCCTAAACGCCCCGCTCAAAACAGAATGCTATGAAAGCTGGTTTGTTCTTATGCCTGTTGCTGGCCCCGGCGTTGCTGGCCGGCCAGGATGCCGAGGCCGGCCGGGAAACCGTGCTGGATGGAATCGTGCGCCTGGAAGACAGCCTGTACACCGCCGTGCCAGCCCTGCCCCGGCTTTGCGACGAAACCCGGTCCGAAAAAAGGCAGGTAGACATTGGCGATTGTTCCCTCTTTGTGGAAATAGAGGGAGAAGGGGTGCCGCTTGTTTTGATCAACGGGGGCCCCGGGGGCACGCATCACTATTTCCATCCGTGGTTTTCAAGGATCAGCGCTTCCCATAAAATCATCTATTACGACCAGCGGGGCACCGGGCTTTCCGACTTCCAGCCGGGCAGCGGATATACCTTTCGCCAGGCGGCGGACGATTTGGAAAAGCTGCGGATTCAGCTGGGTATCGGGAAGTGGTTCGTTTGCGGCTTTTCCTATGGCGGGGGGGTTGCCCAGTTGTATGCCGCCGCCTACCCGGAGTCTGTCCTGGGCCTGGTGCTTATAAGTTCCGTGCCCCTTTTTGAAAGCGACCGCTTTGCAGACGCACAGGAAACGTACCTGTCTGCCGCCGAAAAGGCCCGGAAAAACGAGGTGATCCGGGAATACCTGGCAGGCGCTTTCGGGATGGACGCCTTTCTGTTCAATTTGGCCCTGAACGGAGATTGGAAGCGGCAGAATTTTTACCGGCCTTCCCGGGAGGAAATGATAAGAAGCGCCCTGTACGAATGGGTCAATGATGCCGATTTTAATTCGGTGGTCTCGTCGGATCTGGCAAGGTACCGCTTCAGGGGCCTCTTTGACAGGTGCCCCCTCCCCACCCTGATCTTCGAGGGCGCGAACGACCTTACCTGGGGGGCCGAAAAAGCCTTTGCCTTTAAAGAAAATCACCCCAGCGCCCAATTCATCCGCTTCGAGCGGGCTGCGCACGGGGTGTACAACGACGTCCCCGACGCCTTTTATCCGGCCCTGGAAGCCTTTACCAGGTCGGCGCCCGCGGTTTCTGCCGGGTCTGTCAGGGAGTGGAAACAGCTAATCGAAGGAAAGATTTCGCCCGCCGGCGACGAATAAATCGGGGGGAATGGGGGCCTGCGGCCATATGGAAACTCCGGGCGCCCCGCGGTGCGTATCGCCTGGCACGCATGCCTTAACCCATCCCTTCGGCCAGCACCTCCACGTTGGGGTGGAGCCACAAAAAGCTGGCAGGCAATTCGGTGGTAAGAACGGGGTTTTGCAGCCTTTGGAAAGCCTCTTCTTTTCCCGGGCCGCTCACCAGCAGCAATACAAGGCGGGCATTCAGGATGTCGGCCATCCCCAGGGTTAGGCCTTCGGTGATTGTAATTTCACTGCCAGCGAGCATGGCGTGCTGCTGGGTGCCGGGGGCGAGCTGGGCCCGGTGGCAATGGGGCTGCAAGTGCGCGGCCGGCTCGTTCATGGCCAGGTGGCCGTTTTTCCCGATCCCCAACACGCATACATCCAAAGTGCCCAGGCGGGTGAGTTCGCCCTGTAGGCGCCGGCATTCGGCGCGGGTGTCAGGCGGGGTGGCATGGAAGCCCACAAAGCGGGTGTCGGAAATGCCCAGCGGTTCCAGCACCTCCTGCCGCAGGTAGGTTTCACAGCTGCCGGGGTGGTCCATGGGCAGGCCCAGCCACTCGTCGAGCTTCACAATGTTCAGGTGGGTGAAATCGGCCTTCGATGCGGCCAGGTGGCGGTACAGCCCCCGGGGCGAATGCCCGGTGGCCAGGCAGGCGGTGGGCGATTGTTGCCCGGCAATGGCTTCCTGGAACAGGCGGGCCGCCTCGGCGCTCATAGCTTCGTAGTCGGAAAAGTGTCGTATACGCATCAGGCCCAGGCTTTGTCTCCTTCCCGGTAGGGCACGCACCCCTCGTAGCGCCCGGGCACCGGGTTGTACCGCAGGGCCCGGGTGGCCCCCGGCTCTGAAATGAAATACCCCCACAGGGTCAGTTGCAGCAGCATGGAATAGAAGGGCGTATTGCCAGCCGCTTCCTGATGGCGGGCCTCGGCGTCGTGCCGGGTTAGCACCGCGAGGCGGTCGGCTGGGTCAAGCCCGGTAAAGGCCTTGCCATACGTGTCCTGCACTTCGGTTTCCAGGCCCCGAAGGCCAGCCACAAACCGGGTTTCCTCTTCGGGGGAATAGCAATCGGAAACAATGGCTTTGATAAAATTGCCAACGCCTGCTTTCCCCGCCCCGGGCGAGCTTTCCGAGTCGGGAAGGATGCCGTCGGCCAGGGCGCCCAGCAGGGGCACATCGGCCTCCGAAAGCAGGGGCACCCCTTTGGCCGGGGCCGAACAGGCGCCCAGGAATACCTGGGAGCCCACCAGGGTAGCCCCCAGGAAAGTGGTGGTCAGGGCAAGGGCCTCACGTCTGTCCATACGTTATTTTTTCCAGAGTTTATAGGGCTTGTCGGCTTTGGGGGTAAAGGGCAGGTACACCTTTTGGCCCGTGCCTGCCGACTGGTAGGCGGCGTAGACGATCTCCAGCACGGCCCTGCCGTCTTCCCCGGTCACCAGGGGCTCCTTGTCGTTCAAAACACAGTCTACAAAGTGTTCGAATTCTTGCGGGAAGCCGTAGTTCCAGACCTCCTCGTACATGGTATAGCTCCAGCCCACCGTGTTGCCGGCTTTCTCCACAGCGTATCCCACCCCTTTGGTGCTGTAGGTCTGGATGGAGTTGCCCTGCAGCACGTCGGCGTAGGCCACGCCTTCCGACCCGTGGATCTCGGCCCGGTCGTCCATGCCGCCGAGCTTGGTCCAGCTTTCCTCGGCCAGGCCCACCACGCCGTTTTCGAATTCCAGGATAATCAGGGCGTTGTCGTCGCCTTTGGTTTTATCGGTATGCACGCTGGTGTTCATCTGGGCGTACACCGACTTCACCGGGTTGTTCTTGTTGAGCCAGCGGAAGAACTGGATGGCGTGGCAGCCCATGTCCATGGTAACCCCGCCCCCGGAACGCTCCACGTCCCAGAAATGGTCGGCATGCGGCCCGTCGTGCTTTTCAGATTGCTTCAACAGCACCGGCCGCCCCAGGGCCCCCTCGTCGAGCAGGGCTTTCAGGCGCACGTATTTGGGGGTAAAACAGAGCTCTTCGGCATACATTAGTTTTACCCCGGCCTTTTTGCAGGCTGCGATCATGCG
>DATIPV010000159.1:0-2351 GCA_035471525.1 Robiginitalea sp. | reverse complement strand
TTCGGCATGGGGAACATGCCCGACATGTACAACCTGGTGGTAAACACGAATCACCCCCTGGTCGGCGAGATTTTGCAGACCAAGACCGACAAGAAAAGGCAGCGGCTTATCGAGCAATCGCTCGACCTGGCAAGGCTTTCCAAAGGCCTGCTGAAAGGTGAAGCACTTACGAGATTCATCCGCCGCAGCTTCGAAATGGTGAAATAGGACCCGGCCATCAGAATATAAAAACCGCCCCTGCCGGGCGGTTTTTTTTGTATTGAAATCGAAGGTTTTATGCCGGGGTCTGTTAGCTGTCTACATGGCCCACTGCCGCTGCAACCGCCGCCGCATCCATAAGACCTGGAGCAGGAGAAACACGGTAAGGGCCGCGGCGCTATACACCAGGGAGGGGGGCAGAGAAGGCAATTCCCAGGGAGGCATCCTGACAGTCTCCAGCCAGCCGCTCCAGAGGGATTCGGGCAACAGGCCCTCGCCGCCGTTCCTGCCGGCTATCCAACCCCAGCCTGCCAGGCCGGTCGCGGCAAGGGCAATAAGGGCCCATCCCCATCGCGGGATCAGGGGGGGTACGGTGACCCGGGCCGCCCCGAGGGCCTGGATACGCTCCATCACTGCGTGGCTGAATCCTTCAGGGGCCGTTTCATTGCCAGCTGCCTTCAGCACCTGCCCCAACCATTCGTCTTTCCGATTAGCGTTCATAATTCTCCAATATTTTTCCATGCAACGTAGTTGCCAGAGTGGCCTTGAGCCTTTCGCGGGCCCGGAACAACCGCACCTTTACGGTGCCCGGGCTCAGGCCCGTTATTTCAGAAACCTCCTGCAGGCTCTGTTCCTGCAGGTAAAACAGGCTGAGCAGGGAACGGTCGCCCGGTTCGAGGTCTTCCAGTGCCTGATTTAAAACCGCCCGACGTTCGCTCTCCATAAGCTGTGTCCAGGTGTCGTCAGGGCTGCGGGCAGAAACCTGCTCCGGCGCCAGGTCTGACCGCAATTCCGGCCTGCGGCTCTCGGCACCCGCCGCATCCAGGATTCGGTAATAGGCAATTTTGTACAGCCAGGTAGAAAACCTGGCGTTTCCCCTGAAGCCCTTCAGACCCAGGTAGGCCTTCACAAACACATCCTGCGATGCTTCCTCGGCCAGCTCCCGGTTTTTCAACATGCGAACAGCCAGGGTATATACCATGTGCTGGTAGCGCACGACCAACCCTTGATACGCATGGGTATCGCCGGCGAGCACCCGGTCTATCAGCTCCCTGTCGCTCACGTGTTGGTTTCTTTTCCCCATAAGACGGCTGCAGACTGCTTATGGTTACAAAAAAGACAAATTTTATGTAACCTCCCGCCGAGTGGCTCCGTCTGATGGGGTATAAAAACAACAAAATTTTAAATTATCGAGTTATGGGAGGAGAAATCGTCATTTTAATTGGCCTGTTTTCCGTTGTGTTCGGAATTGCCTATCTGTACTTTTCTACCAGGAATAAGGAAAGGATGGCCCTAATCGAAAAAGGGGCCGATGCCAGCATCTTTGTAACAAAACGCCAGCAGGCCCAGCCTTTCTGGAAGGTTCTTACCCTGAATATGGCCCTGCTGCTGATGGGCATCGGGGCAGGCGTCATGCTGGGGGGAGTGCTGCATTCCGCAGCCGGCGTCGAAGAAGGCATAGCCATGCCCGGCTCCATATTTCTGCTGGCCGGCACTGGTCTGCTTATCGGGTTCTTTATCACCAAAAGGATGGACCGGGACCAATAGGCCCGGAAAAAGTACGTGAAACCGCCCCTGCCGGGCGGTTTTTTTTTGATGCCTGCCAGAGGGGACCGCATTTGCGCCGCAGGCCGGCCGGTCCTGCCGCTAGGAATTGGAGTTGTAAACTCCTACCTTACTGTCCCTAATCCGCACCCATGGAAATTGTCAGCACCAACCGGGCTTCTCCGGTAACCCTGAGCTGGAAAGGCCGTGACCTTACCACGGGTATTTTCAAAAGGCCGCAGGAAAAGGGCATTTTCCTGAAAAAGGCCGGTGTTTTGGGCGATACGGTCGGCAATCCGGATGTACACGGGGGGCGGTACAAAGCCTGTTATCTCTTTCCGGCAGAAACCTACCCGTACTGGAAGGAACAGTACCCGCAGCTCGACTGGCAATACGGCATGTTCGGCGAGAACCTGAGCGTGGCAGGCCTGGAGGAGCGGCATCTGACCGTAGGGACGGAGTTCCGAGTGGGGGAAGCCCTGCTCCGCATCACCACCCCGCGGGAACCTTGCTTCAAGCTGGGCATCCGATTCCACGACCAGCAGATCATCGAAAAGTTTATCGCTTTCGGAAGGCCGGGCACCTATGCCGAGGTGATCCGGGAAGGG
>DATIPV010000158.1:0-2228 GCA_035471525.1 Robiginitalea sp. | reverse complement strand
GTTGAAATGAAACCCGGCAGGGTTCGGCTTATCACCTACAAGGGCATGATGCTGTTTGCACGGGTTTTAATTCCCATAAAGTTCGTAAAGGGCGAATTGATGGGTATCCCGACCATTCATTTTGCGCGGTGGGTCTTGTTTGACAAGAACAGGCGCGTTTTGTTTTTCTCGAATTTTGATGGGAGTTGGCAGCAGTATCTGGGCGACTTTATCGATCAGAGCGGATGGGGCCTGTCTGCCATTTTTTCCAACACCCAGGTTTTCCCCAAAACCAATTTCCTGGGAATTGCCGGAGTCTTCGCCATGAAAAAGTGGTTCCCGAAGCGGGTCCCGCCCACCAGTCCGCTCTGGCCCGGAGGAGCGTACGATGAAGAGCATTTTTTAGCCTGGAGCCGCAATTCGGAGCTTCAGACGCAATTCTGGTATTCGGCATATCCCCACCTGTCTATCAAGAATGTCAACAACAATTCCAGGATACGCTCCCTGTTATTCAAGAATCTCAGTGAGAAGCAGGCCCGGGAATTTTTCCAATTAATTTAATCGACTTCCAGTGTATACAATAGAATTAGAAGACGTACAAGGTTATATTGTCAGAGCCTATGGCAATATGAATTTCTCGAGATTTTCATTACTGCAGGTACAGGACCGTGAAAAGGCCAGCGCCTGGATAGATTCTATCGTGGACGAACTGACCCATGCTGGCGTGGTTCGCAAGGATGAACTTCCGGATACCTGTTTGAATATAGCCTTTGCCAGGGACGGATTAAAGGCCCTGGGGATGTCAGAAGCCAATATCAACACTTTCTCTCCTCCTTTCAAAGAGGGCATGGTAACACCGCACAGAAAGCGGTTGTTGGGAGATATCGACAGCAGCGACCCCAAAACCTGGTTATGGGGAAGACCTGTGGAAGAGCCTGATGCGAAGAAGGGACCTGAGGATAAAAGTGAATATGAACCCGTAGAAATCCTGCTGCTGACCTTTGGCAGGGACAAGGAAACCTGTCTGCGGTATTATGAAAGCCTGAGGGAGGGCTTTGAATCGCACGGGCTGAAATTGCTCCGGAACCTGGACGGATTAACCCTGAAGGACAACAAAGAGCATTTTGGGTTCCGGGATGGCATTGCACAACCCATTATTAAGGGAAGCGGCCGAACCGGACCGGATTATAATTGTGTGAATCCGGGGGAGTTTATCCTGGGTTACAAAAACAATTATGACGTGTATCCTGATTCGCCAACCCTGGAGGAAGAGCAGGGAGACATCAATTTATTGGGCCCTAATCCGGCTCGCCCCGGATTTAAGGATCTGGGCAAGAATGGCAGTTATTTGGTCATACGGCAGATGCAGCAGGATGTCGATGCCTTCTGGACCTTTATGAAGGAACGTACCCGGAGGGCCGACGGAAGCATCGACGAACAGGCAAGCATTAAGCTGGCTTCTCAGATGATCGGCCGATGGCCCAGCGGCGCGCCCCTGAGCAAGTTTCCCGACTCGGATCCCGGAGGGGCCAGTGACGACAATGATTTTCTGTACGCCAAGGACGATCCGACGGGCGCAAAGTGTCCGTTTGGTTCGCACCTCAGGCGCATGAATCCGCGGGATAACTTTGAAACGGACTCCCCGGAAAGATCCCTTATCCTGAGCAACCGGCACCGATTAATCAGAAGGGCGCGCCTGTATGGCGACCCGATCATTGGTTCGCCCCTGAACCATAAACCCAAAGGAGATGTGGGCATCTATTTTAATTGTTTTTGTGCGGATATCAGCAGGCAATTTGAATTCCTGCAATACACGTGGTCCAATTATCCGAAAATAAAGCAGTTGTACAGCGATCCGGACCCGATCATCGGCGTGGTAGAAAACCCACAGGAAAAACAGGAACAACAGTTTACGATACAGGGCGAGCCATACAACGAAACGGTTAAAAATCTGCAGCGGTTTATTACCATTCGCGGCGGGGCCTATTTCTTTTTCCCATCCATCACAACGATACGATATCTCTGCAGCCTGGATTAATCGCCATTTTCAATGTAAAGCCTGGCGTTGTCCAGGCTTTGTTGCATGAATTTCCCAAATTTTTTGGGCAACAAAACGGCTAGTAACAGCCTGGAAACAGGATTGTGGTACGTAAAGAAGTATTCCCAGGTAACTCGCGTCTGGTCGTTTACCGTATCAAACCAAAACTGACCATATGCATGGGGCGATAAGCGCCTCATAATGTTGGTAA
>DATIPV010000157.1:0-8972 GCA_035471525.1 Robiginitalea sp. | reverse complement strand
CACGTCGTGGTGCTCGGTATAGAGCCAGCCGGCGATCTTGGGATACTTCCGGAAGGTGTTCAGCATGCGGTGGTAGTCCCAGCTCCAGTCCACGTCGCCCGTACTGCCGTCATAGCCCCAGACGTTGCCGCATTCCGAATTGATGTTGGGTTGCCTCCCCTGAACAAAGCCGTCCTCGAAGTTGTGGGTGCTCCCCGGAAAGGTCTTTTCGTCTATCTCGCGCAGGTATTCGTCCCATCCGTAGCCGGGCAGGTAGGAATGCCAGGAATTGATGTCGGTAACGGTATGCCCGTACCCGCAGCAGATGGAGTTGTCTTCCACCAGGCGGGTGCTGTCGAGCGATTTGGCCAGGTGGTACATGGAGGCCACCCACTGCTGGGTATCCCTGCCGTAAACGCCGTCGCGGGTAAGCCCCCAGGTCTCGTTAAAGATGACCCAGGAAAAGACCGAAGGGTGGTTGAAGTCGCGCCGGATCATGCCCCGAAGCGTGGTTTCAGATTCCTGCTGCATAAGCGCCTCGGGCCGGCCCCAGCTGTTTGGCAGGTCGGCCATCACCAGCAGGCCGAGCCGGTCGGCCCAGTACAGTTTGCGGGGGATGTCTATCTTGATATGGGTGCGGATGCCATTGAGCCCGATGGCTTTGGAGCGTTCGATTTCCTCCCGCATGAAGGCGTCGGAAGGGAAGGTGTAATACCCCTCCGGATGGTACGACTGGTCCAGGGCCAGCTGCAGGTACAGGGGCTGGTTGTTCAGGGCAATGTAGGGGAAGTCGGTTCCGGGCAGGTCTGCCACCGAGATCTTGCGCATCCCGAAGTAGGAGCGCACCACGTCGTCGTCCAGGGCGGCTTCGGCCTCGTACAAAAAGGGGTCGTCGAGGCTCCAGAGACGGGCCCCCGGCATGGGGATGCGCACCGAGGCCCGGGTTTGCCCGGCCGGGACAGGCAGGTCGGCCCCGACGGGCCTGCCGGCCTCCCCCCATATCGTTACCCGAACGGTCTTATCTGCGCCGGAGGGTTCGGGCAGCAGGGCGGTGGCAACCACTTCGCCGGCATCGATGTCGGGCGTAAAATGCAGGGCCTGGAGGTAGGTGCTGCCCCGGGCCTCCAGGTAAACCGTCTGCCAGATCCCCCGGGCATTCCCGTAACCCTGTTTGCCGTACAGGGTAAAGTCGCGGCGCGCATCGTCGGCCCGTATCACCAGTTGCTGGGCCTGGCCGAATCTGATGAATGGGGTCAGCTCCAGTTCTATGGGCAGGTAGCCGCCCTGGTGGGTGCCCACCTTGTGCCCGTCGATCCACACGCCGGTTTCCCAGTCGGAAGCCCCGATCACCAGGAAAACGCGCCGGCCCTGCCAGGCCGGGTCGACCCTGATTTCGCGCCGGTACCAGCCTATATCGGCTTCATCAGGCAGGCCCGAGAGTTCGGAGCCCCAGGGGAAGGGCACGTTGATCGACCGGTCGAAGACCCCGGGCCTTTCGGCCCACGATTCGCCAAGGCCCGCGTTTTCGGGGTCGAAGGCGAAACGCCAGGCGCCGTTCAGGTTTTCCCAAAGGGGGCGCTCGAAATCGGGCCTGGGGTGCTCCGGCAATGGAATGCTTTGTGCGTTCAGGGAGGCTGCCGCCAGGAAGGCCCAGCAGCTGCGGAGAAATCGGTTATCCATAGTAGGTGTGGTTGCGCTCCGTCGGTTGTTTCGGTTAGACGGGCCCTTTAAAGATAACCCAAATCGGCCAATCTCAGAGCTTGAAGCTGAACCCCTCCTCGACCTTGCGGTCGTACTTGTCCTTGTCGAACTGGTAAAGGTAGGCGCCCTTCCGGGCCACGGTCATGTCCTTTTCGTCCAGTTTCACCAGCACCCCCAGGGAATTGAATTTGTTGACAAAATTGCGCTTGTCCAGCTTTTTGTCAAGAATGGACTCATACAACGTCTGAAGCTGCCGCATGGTGAATTTCTCGGGCAGCAGCTCAAAGCCGATGGGTTTGGTAAGGGCCCGGCGGCGGAGGCGCGAAACGGCCTTCTGCACCATTTCATCATGGTCGAAGATCAGGGGGGGCGCCTTTTTCAGGTCGAACCAGCGGGCCGTTTCGAGCTGTACCCCTTCGAACCGGTGCGATGCAATGTCGATAAGGGCAAAATAGGCCACCGAAATGGTCCTTTCGGCCGGGTCGCGGCCAACCTTGCTGTAGGCGTAGAGCTGCTCCATGTAGATGTTGTTCAGCCCGGTAAGCGCATGCAGCACGCGGACGGCGGCTTCGTCCAGGTTCTCCTCCATTTTCAGGAAGCCCCCGATCAGGGACCATTTCCCCTTTTCGGGCGCGAAGTTCCGCTTGATGAGCAGGAGCTTCAGGTTATTTTTGTCAAACCCGAAAATGATGCAGTCCACGGCCAGCAAAACCTTGTCTTCCTTTTTGTAGTAATTGAGCGCCATAGCCTGTTCGGTACCTTTCTTCTGCCTTTCCCGGCAGAATGCCCCTGCAATGTACGTTAAATCGGGAAAATACGGGAGGCCGGAAACGGCCCCGATGTTAATAAGTTTTTATCCCGGTTTCAAATTTTTTTTATACTTTAAAAATGTGAAATCCACACTTTATAGGATCCGCAATCTCCATAAGAGGCTGGATGCCACACTTATTTGAGTTAGTTTTTTTTGTTTAGTTAACTTTAGTAAGGCCGCGGTCTTACCGCGGCCTTTTTTATTCCAACCAACCATGAAAGCCAATTTCCGCAGCCTGCTTGCCGGGCTGATCATCTGCTCAACATTGCCGGCGCCCGCACTGGGTCAGCAGGCCGCTACCGAAATACACCTGGTGCAGGATGCCGGTGCACCCCTTATCAGCAAGCATATCTACGGCCATTTTGCCGAACACCTGGGCCATTGCATCTACGGCGGGTTCTACGTGGGGGAAGACAGCCCGATCCCCAATACGGAAGGGGTCCGCAACGATATCGTCGCCGCCCTCCGGGAGCTGGACATCCCGAACCTCCGCTGGCCCGGGGGCTGCTTTGCAGACACCTACCACTGGAAAGACGGCATAGGGCCCAAAGAGGAGCGGCCGACCCTGGTAAATACCTGGTGGGGCGGGGTAACCGAAGACAACAGCTTCGGCACGCACGACTTCCTGAACCTGTGCGAGCTCCTGGGCACCGAGCCCTATATCTCGGGCAATGTCGGCAGCGGGGAGGTACAGGAACTGGCCGACTGGGTGCAGTACACGAATTTTGAGGGGACCAGCCCCATGTCGGACCTGCGCCGGGCCAACGGGCGCGAGGAGCCCTGGGGGGTCCGGTTCTGGGGGATCGGGAACGAAGCCTGGGGCTGCGGGGGCAACATGCGCCCGGAATACTACGCCGATGTCTACCGGAAATACGTCACCTTTATGTCGAATTCCGGCGTGGAGGGCGGGCTGTACAAAATCGCCTCCGGGGCCAGCGATGCCGATTACCGCTGGACCGAGGTGCTGATGCAGCAGATCCCGCACCGCATGCTGCAGGGAGTGGCCCTGCACCACTACTCGGTTATCGACTGGAACGCCAAGAGCTCCTCCACCGACTTCAGCGAGGCGGAATACTTCAAGACCATGAAGCAGTCGTGGCTCATGGACGAGCTCATCGAAAAGCACCTGGCCATTATGGACAAATACGATCCGGAAGGCCGCGTAGACCTGGTGGTGGACGAATGGGGCGGCTGGTACGACGTGTTGCCGGGCACCAATCGGGGCTTCCTGCTCCAGCAGAACACCATGCGCGACGCCATGATCGCCGGGTTGATCCTGAATATTTTCAACAACCACGCCAAGCGGGTAAAAATGGCCAACCTGGCGCAGACCGTCAACGTTCTCCAGGCCGTGATCCTCACCGAAGAAGAACGGCTGCTGCTCACCCCCACCTACCACGTTATGCACATGTACAAGGGCCACCAGGACGCACAATTGCTGCCGGTTGCCTTCGCCTCGCCCCAGTACGAGGTCGACGGGCAAAGCCTGCCCGCCCTGTCGGTGTCGGCCTCCCGCGACGCCTCGGGCAAGGTGCGCATTTCCCTGGTGAACATCGATGCGCGCAAGAGCCACCCGGTGGAGATCGACCTCCGCGGCCTGGCCCCTGAATCCCTGCAGGGGCGCATCCTGGCCTCCGCCCGCCTCCAGGACCACAATACCTTCGACCAGCCCGAAAAGATAAGGCCCGAATCCTTCGACCGATTTACGTTCCGCCAGGGGGTATTCCGGGCCGAACTGCCCCCCTTCTCGGTAGTGGTGATGGAGTCTGACTGAACATACGCCCGCGCCATAGGACGAACCCTAACTTCCGACCATGACCCTTCGCACCAAATCAGCCCTTTGCCTCTGCCTGCTCCTGACGGCCCCCGGCGCAACGGCCCGCGCTCAGGAAGCCGTGCTGCAGGTAGACGCCAGCCGGATACGCTCCGAAGTGCAACCCACCATGTTCGGCATCTTCTTCGAAGACATCAATTTCGCCGCCGACGGGGGGCTGTATGCCGAACTGGTCAAGAACCGGTCGTTCGAATTTACCCTGCCCAAAACCGGCTGGTCTGAACCCCACAGCAGCCCCTACAGCCTCAACCGCGAATCCGGATCGTCTTCGGCAATGAAATACGGTGCCGAAAGCGGCAACCAGACCTACCTGCGCGTCCAGATCCAAAAGCCGGAGGGTTACGAGCTCATCAACGAGGGGTTCCGGGGGATAGGGGTGCGCGAAGGGGCCCGTTACCGGCTTTCGCTGCGGGCAGCCCGGGGCGAAGGCGCGATCCGGGCCGTCGTGCTGAATCTGGTCGACAGCACGGGCGCCTCCCTGGGAGGCACCCGCATCGCGCTCGACGCAAAGGACTGGAAAAGCTATCAATCGACCCTCACCGCCGGGCAGACCGAACCCAGGGCCCGCCTGCAGCTAACCTTTGAGGGCAGCGGCAGCGTAGACCTCGACATGGTTTCCCTTTTTCCGGAAGATACCTGGAAAGGCAGGCCCAACGGGCTGCGCAAAGACCTGGTACAGCTGCTTTACGACCTTCAGCCGGGGTTCCTGCGCTTTCCGGGGGGGTGCATCGTGGAGGGCCGCACCCTGGCCCGCCGTTACCAGTGGAAAAAGACCGTGGGGCCGGTGGCCGACCGCACCGCCCTGATCAACCGCTGGAACACCGAATTTGCCCACCGGCCCACCCCGGATTATTACCAGAGTTTCGGCCTGGGCTTTTTTGAGTACTTCCAACTGGCCGAAGACCTGGGCGCCGCACCGATGCCCATCCTGGGCTGCGGGATGGCCTGCCAGTTCAACACCGGGGAACTGGTGCCCCTGGACCAGCTGGATCCTTACATACAGGACGCCCTGGACCTGATCGAATTTGCCAACGGAGGCCCCGACACCCCCTGGGGCCGCGTCCGCACCGAAATGGGGCACCCCGAGCCCTTCGGCATGAAATACCTCGGGATCGGGAACGAGCAATGGGGGCCCGAGTACGCCGAACGGCTGGCCCTGTTCACCCGGGCGCTTCGGGAATCCCACCCCGAAATCGAGATCGTGGGCTCCAGCGGCCCTTTTGCCGCGGGCGATTTCTTCGAATTCGGCTGGGAAAAGATGAAAGAGCTGGGGGTAGACCTGGTAGACGAACATTATTATATGTCTGCCGACTGGTTCCGGCAGAACGCCGGCAGATATGACTCCTACGACCGCAGCGGCCCGAAGGTGTTCGCCGGGGAATACGCCGCCCAGAGCGTGCGTACCACGAGCCCCGAAAACAGGAACAACTGGGAATGCGCCCTTTCGGAAGCCGCCTTCATTACCGGCCTGGAGCGCAATGCCGACCTGGTGGTAATGACCTCCTACGCCCCGCTAATGGCGCACGCCGACGGCTGGCAGTGGACCCCCGACCTGATCTGGTTCAACAACCTGGAATCGTACGGGACGGCCAACTACTACGTACAAAAGCTCTTTGCCACTAACAACGGTACCCACCTGCTCGAGATCAGCTCAGAGGGCAGGCCCCTCTCGGGCCAGCAGGGGCTCTACGCCTCAGCCGAACTCGACCGGAAATCGGGGCAGCTCATCGTAAAGCTGGTCAATACGGAAGACCGGGCACGCGACCTGAAGCTGGAGGTGGCCGGGGGCAAACTGGGGCGGAAGGCCCGGCTCAGCATCCTGCGGGGCGAAGCCCCCGGCGCGGTGAATTCCTTCGAGGCCCCTTTGGCGGTTTCACCGGTGGAAGAAATGATGAACCTGGGAGGGAGCGAAATCAGGCTGAGCCTGAGCCCCGCCTCCCTTACCGTGCTGCGGGCAGATATCCGGTAATGGCATGGACACCCTGAAGATACTTGTTAGGAAACATGGATGAATATGTAATCGGGCTTGACTTCGGGACCGATTCGGTCCGGGCCGTCCTGGTGCATACCGGGAACGGCTCGGAGCGGGCTTCGTCGGTTTTCGGCTACCCCCGATGGAAAGCCGGACGCTACTGCGATGCCGGGGCCAACCGTTTCCGGCAGCACCCCCTCGACCACCTGGAAGGGCTCGAACACAGCATCCGGGAAATCATGCGCCAGAGCGGCGCAGACCCCGCCAGCGTAAAAGGCATTTGCATAGACACCACCGGTTCCTCTCCCGTGCCGGTAACCGAAAACGGGACCCCCCTGGCCCTGGTTCCGGGTTTTGAGGAAAACCCCAACGCCCTGATGGTGCTGTGGAAAGACCACACGGCCGTGCGGGAAGCAGAGGAAATAAACGCACTGGCCCGGAGCTGGGGCGGCCCCGATTATACGCGCTATGTGGGGGGGATCTATTCTTCCGAGTGGTTCTGGGCAAAAATCCTCCACGTTGTCAGGGAAGACCCGGCCGTGAGAAAGGCGGCCTGGTCGTGGATGGAGCACTGCGACCTGATGACCTGGCTGCTGGTAGGCGGGCCCGGGCTGCAGGATTTCCGCCGAAGCCGGTGCGCCGCCGGGCATAAGGCCATGTGGCATGCCTCCTGGGGCGGGCTTCCCGCCGAAGCCTTCCTCTCGCGCCTGGACCCCTACCTCGGAAGGCTGCGCCAGCGCCTGTACGAAGCCACCTATACTTCCGACCAGGCGGCAGGCACCCTGAGCCCCGACTGGGCCCGGAAATTGGGCCTCAGTCCCCAAACCGTGGTGGCAGTGGGCACCTTCGACGCCCACGCCGGGGCGGTCGGAGCCCGGATAGAAGACCATACCCTGGTGCGGGTTATGGGCACCTCTACCTGCGATATTCTGGTTTCCCCCGACCCTGCCCTCGGTTCGGCCGCCGTGCGGGGCATCTGCGGGCAGGTAGACGGCTCGGTCATTCCGGGCATGACCGGCCTGGAGGCCGGGCAGTCGGCCTTCGGAGACCTGCTGGCCTGGTTTGCCGACCTGCTGAGCTGGCCCCTGGAAAACCTGGTGTACCCCTCGCGGGTCCTCAGCGAAGCCCAGCGGGAGGCGCTTCGCAGGGAGGTGGCCCAATCCCTCATCCCCCGCCTGACGGCCGCCGCCGAGCAGATCCCCCTTGCGGAAAGCCTGCCGGTGGCCCTCGACTGGATCAACGGGCGCCGCACCCCGGACGCCAATCAGGAACTCAAGAGCGCGCTGGTTAACCTCTCGCTGGGCTCCGGGGCCCCTCATGTTTTCAGGGCCCTGGTGCACGCCATCTGCTTCGGTTCCAAAAAAATCGTGGACCGCTTTGAGGAGGAAGGGGTCGCCATCCGTTCGGTGATCGGCATAGGGGGGGTGGCCCGCAAATCGCCCTTTATCATGCAATCGCTGGCCAACGTGCTCGACCGCCCCATACAGGTGGCCTCCTCCGACCAGGCCCCGGCCCTGGGGGCCGCCATCTATGCCTCGGTTGCCGCCGGCTGCCACCCCGACGTGATCAGCGCCGCCCGCCACATGGGCAGCCCCGTGGAAGCCGAATACCTGCCTCAGCCCGATGCGGTGGCACACCTCCGGCAAGAGCTGGAAGTCTATGAAAAACTGGGGGCCTTTGCGGCATCCCTGACCAAAAACTGAACGATATGGCAGCCTCGCACACCGCCCTGAAAGAAGAATGCTATTACGCCAATATGGAGCTGAACCGGCTCGGGCTGGTCATTTACACCTTCGGCAACGTCAGCGCCGCCGATCGGTCCAAAGGCGTCTTTGCCATCAAGCCCAGCGGGGTCCCCTATGAAGAACTGCAGCCGCACGACATGGTGGTTGTCGATTTCGACAACAACCCCGTGGAAGGGAAGCTTCGCCCCTCTTCAGACACCCGCACGCACGCCCTGCTGTACAAGCACTGGGAAGGCATCGGCGGCATCGCCCACTCCCATGCCCTGTATTCGGTGGCCTGGGCCCAGGCACAGCGCGATATCCCCATCCTGGGCACCACCCACGCAGACCACCTGACCACCGACATCCCCTGTGCCCCGCCCATGGCCGATGCGCTGATCCGGGGGAACTACGAACACAATACCGGGGTGCAGATCCTGGATTGCTTCCGCGATCGGAAGCTTTCCCACCAGGAGGTGGAAATGGTGCTGATCGGCAACCACGGGCCGTTTACCTGGGGAGCCACGGCAGCCAGGGCGGTGTACAACAGCAAGGTGCTGGAAACCCTGGCCCAGATGGCCTGCCTCACCCTGCAAATCAATCCGGAGGCGCCCCGGCTCAAAGAATCCCTGATCCAAAAACACTACGACCGCAAACACGGCAAGGATGCCTATTACGGTCAGAACACCTAACTGAACAAGTACCTTATGGAACCCAATAGCCTAGAGATCTGGCTGGTCACCGGAAGCCAGCACCTGTACGGACCCGAAACGCTGCAGCAGGTAGCCCGGCATTCCGAAACCATCGCAAGGGCCCTGAACGATTCCGGGGATATCCCGGTACAGGTGGTTTTCAAGCCAGTGGTGACCAGCCCGGACGAAATTACCCGGCTCTGCCGGGAAGCGAACAACCACGCCGCCTACATCGGCCTCATGGCCTGGATGCACACCT
>DATIPV010000156.1:0-2367 GCA_035471525.1 Robiginitalea sp. | reverse complement strand
GGTCTTTGTCGAGTATAAATACAAAGGGCGTGCCCCCGGTGGCGTCCAGCCTCAGATCGGTGTGCAGGCTTTGGAAGAAAGCCCGGATGTCTGCTTCGGACCCGTACACAAAACGCCAGTTGCGCGTGTCGGTAAAACCCGACAATTCCTTCATTACACCATCCACCTGGGGCTGGGTTCCCTCCGGGACCAGCATCACCATCTGAAAATCGTGGAATTCGTAGAAGGGCTTGTAGATCTTCTGGTTCAGGTTAAACACCTGCCCTTTCTTTTCGTCTACCGCACTGCCCAGGAAACCGAGAATGGTGATATGGCCCTGCAGCTGTTCGCCCGCGTCGAAGCGGCTCAGTTCGTCTACCGGGCCGGCCAAAACCGGCAACTTGCCAAAATGGGTTACCCCTGAGGCAAAGAACATGTATACCACCAGGGGCAGCACAAAAAGTACGACGAGGACAAAAGTTTTCTTCATGGTATTCGGGCCGGGTACAAAAATAAAAAAGACGGTCCGAAGACCGTCTCTTTCATGCGTTAAATCGGGTCAGAAATTCCAGGCCATAAACCCGTCCTTCCAGATGTTATAGATGTAGTCGGCTTCGAACAGCAGAATGAACAACAGGTAAGAAACCAGGAAGATAGGCGTCCAGACCACGGCCCGGCGCAGGGAGGGGCGTTCATCCCGCATGTGCATGAAATCCCAGGTAATGTAATAGGCCTTTACCAGGGTAAGGGCGATAAAGATCCAATTCAGCAGCTTCATCCCCAGCAGAAAATTCGCGGTAAGCGCCGGGGGCTTCAGGATTCCCAGCACCACTTCCACGGTGGTGACAATGGAGAGCAAAATCAGTACGCCCCAGATCTTCTGCGTATTGGACTTGAACTTGATGAGGCCTCTGAATATTTCGAGTTTATGATCGTGTGCCATGCCGCGTGTATAATATTTGGAATTGAATTAAACCAGGTAGAAAAAGGTGAAAACGAATACCCAGACCAGGTCTACGAAGTGCCAGTACAACCCGATCTTCTCCACCATTTCATAGTGGCCCCTTCGCTCGTAGGTGCCCAGGATCACATTGAAGAATATGATGATGTTAATCACCACCCCCGAGAATACGTGGAAACCGTGGAAACCGGTGATAAAAAAGAAGAAATCGGCAAAAAGGCGGCTGCCGTATTCGTTGCGGATCAGGTTGGCCCCTTCCACCACGCGCCGGGCGTCCTTAATGCGATCGAGCGACTGCTCGCGGTTCAAAACGGTTTTCTGGTCGTCTACGATCGATTCGGTGCGGATCAGGATGTTCGGGTTGGCGCGCAGGCCCTCGGTTACTTCCTCTACCGTAAAGCTGGGAAGGCTGGCCTCTTCCTGGAACCAAACGCCTTTGTCGCGCAGCAGTTGCTCCCGCTCTCCGGGCAGGGAAGCTGCGAAGTCGGCCAGGGCGGCCCGTTCGCCGGTATCGGCCTTTACGAACTGCAGGATACGGCCTCCCCGGGTTTCGACAGCCCCGTAATCGCCCCGGATAAAGGTAGCCCACTCCCAGGCCTGCGACCCCACGAAGATCAGACCCCCGATGATGGTCAGGAAAAGGTATAGGATAACGCCCTTCTGCTTCATCTTGTGGCCGGCATCAACAGCCAGCACCATGGTAACCGACGACATGATCAACACAAAGGTCATGAAGGCCACATAGATCAGGGGGTAATTCCCGTGGAAGAACGGCACGTGGGTAAAGACCTCCTCGGCAATCGGCCAGGTTTCGATGAATTTGAACCGGGTAAAGCCGTACGAGGCCAGGAAGCCGGAAAAGGTTAGGGCGTCGGATACGATAAAGAACCACATCATGAGCTTCCCGTAACTCGCCCCCATCGGGCGGGTGCCGCCTCCCCAGAGCTTTCCTTCCGTACCGGTTGTTGCCGTTGTATCCATAAATCTGCAAAAGGGTTTTAAGAGAATTTCAGCAAAAATACATTTTTTTATCTGTTACCAAAGTCAAAAAAGGGCTTATTGCCAGGCCCCTGATTCATCGGTAGAAATAGAAAAAAAGGATCAGATAAAGCCACAAAAAATCGAGGAAATGCCAGAAGGTTATTCCCAGTTCCATGCCCAGCATGCGGCCCGGGCCGTATTTGCCGCGCACCTGCTGCACCCCTACCACAATCAGCGAGATGATTCCGGCAGCCACGTGGGCAATATGGACCGCGGCGATCAGGAAAACGTACGACAGGGTAATGCTGCTGGTGGGGCCGGTAAAATAGTAGCCGTAATCGATCATCTGGGAAAAGCCCCTGAACTGCGACACGACGAAGACGATTCCCAGGGCCAGGGTAGTTGCCAGCAGCAGGGTGGCCCCCCCCGCCCCCCCCTTTTTTTAC
>DATIPV010000155.1:0-6660 GCA_035471525.1 Robiginitalea sp. | reverse complement strand
TCGGCAGATTTCCGGTTACTTGAAAGGGCTACGGCAGGCTGCAGGCCCAGGGCCGTGGCGGCGGCAGCCGACTTGTACAGGAAACTTCTTCGGGTATCCATGGCTGTGGTGTTATCTTTAGGTATCGGAAGGTATGAAATTATGGGCTTTCGGGCCGCTTTCCATTTCAAAATAGTATTTTTGGGCCGTAGAAAATTCCGCGACAATGACATTACTTCTTATGGCGGCCGGACGCGGCAGCAGATACGGCAAACTCAAGCAATTCGACGACCTGGGCCCTGCAGGCGAATTCCTGATGGAATTCAGCATGTTCGACGCCATCGCCAACGGGTTTTCGCACATCGTGGTCATTACCCAGAAAGACAATGTGGATTATCTGAAGGAGTACCTGGGAGGCCGCCTGCCCGGGGAAGTGAAACTGGACGTAATCGCCCAGGAACTCACCGACCTGCCCGAAGGCTGCACCTTTGCCGGAGAGCGGCCCAAGCCCTGGGGCACGGCCCACGCCGTGTGGACGGCCCGCCACGTGATCGGGGAACCCTTTGTGGTGATCAACGCAGACGATTACTACGGGCAACCGGCTTTTGCCCGGGCCGCGGAATTCATTAGCCAGAACCCCGGGAAAGGGGAGTTCGGGCTTATCGCCTATACCCTCGAAGACACCCTGTCGCCGCACGGATCCGTATCAAGGGGGGTTTGCAGCCATAAGGGCAACACCTTGCTCTCGGTAGACGAGCGTACCGAAATCGCGCGGCATAACAACGGAATCCGCGATGCCAACAGCGGGTTGGAATTCCAGGGGGACGAACTGGTGAGCATGAATTTCTGGGTGTGCCACCCGGTTATTTTCGAGAAGATCGAAGCCGATTTCCGCCACTTTCTGGAAACGGCCGAAGACCCATCGAAAGGTGAGATCTACATTCCGTTCGTTATACAGGACATGCTCCGCAGCGGGAAGGCCGAAGTTCGCGTAATCCCTTCCGGAAGCGATTGGTTCGGCGTAACCTACGCTGCCGACAAGGAACAGGCAGTGCGCGCCCTGAAAGACCTTACCGAGGCCGGGAAGTATCCCAGCCCGCTCTGGAACTCCTGAAGCGATGGCCGCTGCCCAGGCACCACCCGATCCGAAAACCGGCCTGGCCCTGTTCGGCCTTCCGGCAGGCACCTCCCGGGCCGAAGCGGTCACGGAAGGGTATATTAACGACACCTTCAAGGTTTGGATCGGGGGCAAACCCGCCTATATCCTGCAGCGCATCAATACCGAAGTGTTTGGCGATCCGGCCGGCCTTATGGGCAACCTGGAAACCGTACTCCCCCGCCTGCAGGCGGCCGATTACACGGCCCTGGAACTGATGAGGACCCCGAAAGGCGATTCCTGGGCCACAGACCCGGCCGGCAATGCCTGGCGGATGTACCGGTATATCCCGGGTTCCCGCACCCTGGAATCGGCTTCCGATCCGCGTATCGCCCGGGAGGCGGGCCGCATTCTGGGACGTTTCCACCAGCTTGCCGAAGCGGTGCCGGCGGCCTCCCTCCATCCTACCCTGCCGCGGTTCCACGACCTGGGCTGGCGGCTGGAACAACTCCACGAAGCCGAGGAAGGCGCCCTGGCCGACCGGAGGGCACCGGCCTCTTCCTGGACGGCCCTGGCGCATGAACTGGCCGCCCGGTGCGAAGACATACCCTGGGAGCAGATGCCCCTGCGGGTTTGCCACAACGACACCAAGCTCAGCAACACCCTGTTCGACGCCGAATCGGGCCGGGCTTTATGCCTGATCGACCTCGACACCCTAATGCCGGGTTACCTGGTATACGATGTGGGGGATGCCGTGCGCACGCTTTTGAACCCCCTGCCCGAAGACCATCCCGACTGGGAAAGCATCCGCATCGACCCGGAGCTATTCAGGGCTTTTGTACAGGGGCTGCAGCAGAGCGGCCTGGCCCTGCACCCGGCCGAACGCACGGCCCTGGCCTACGGGGCGGTTCTGATGCCCCTGCTTCACGGCATACGGGCCCTGGCCGATTACCTGCTGGGCGACCGGTACTACAAAACGGCCTACCCGGAACAAAACCGGGTGCGGGCCTGCAACCTGCTTTACTTTGCAAAGCTGGCTTCAGACCACCTCGGCCACCTGCGCGAGATCTGCCTGGAAGAATTGGGTTAAGCCTATTTGAAGGCCTGGAAACCGGTAATATCGGCCCCGGTAATAAGCAGGTGGATGTCGTGTGTCCCTTCGTAGGTAACCACCGATTCCAGGTTCATCATGTGGCGCATAATGGGGTATTCGCCCGTTATGCCCATACCGCCCAAAACCTGTCGGGCTTCCCGGGCCACTTTCAGGGCCATATCCACGTTGTTCCGCTTGGCCATGGAGATCTGGGCAGTGGTTGCCTGTCCCGCGTTTTTGAGCTGGCCCAGCCGGAATACCAGCAGCTGGGCTTTGGTAATCTCCGTAATCATCTCGGCCAGTTTCTTTTGCTGCAGCTGAGTGGCCGCGATGGGCTTGTCGAATTGCACGCGCTCCTTGGCATAGCGCAGGGCGGTGTCGTAACAGTCCATGGCGGCGCCCACGGCACCCCAGGCGATGCCGTAACGGGCCGAATCCAGGCAGCCCAGCGGCGCGCCGAGTCCGCTCTTGCCGGGGAGGAGGTTTTCCTTGGGCACCCGCACGTTGTCGAAGATGAGCTCGCCGGTAGCGGAGGCGCGCAACGACCATTTGTTATGGGTCTCAGGGGTAGTGAACCCCTCCATGCCGCGCTCTACGAGCAGGCCGTGGATGCGGCCTTCCTCGTTCTTGGCCCACACCACGGCGATATCGGCAAAGGGGGCGTTGGAGATCCATAGCTTGGCCCCGTTCAGCAGGTAGTGGTCGCCCTTGTCCTTGAAGTGGGTTACCATCCCGCCCGGGTTGGACCCGTGATCGGGTTCGGTGAGCCCGAAGCATCCCATTAATTCGCCGCTGGCCAACTTTGGCAGGTACTTCCGGCGTTGCTCCTCAGTACCGTAAGCGTAGATGGGGTACATAACCAGGGAAGACTGGACCGAGGCCGTGGAGCGCACCCCGCTGTCGCCCCGTTCGATTTCCTGCATGATGATGCCGTAGCTGATTTGGTCGAGGCCAGCCCCGCCGTATTCCACCGGGATATACGGGCCAAAAGCGCCGATCTCGGCAAGTCCCGAAATGATTTCGGTCGGGAACTCGGCTCGCTGGGCATAGCCCTCGATTATGGGCGTAACCGCGCGCTTCACCCAGCTGCGGGCGGCATCGCGCACCAGCTTGTGTTCGTCGGTCAGTAAATCATCCAGACGGAAGTAGTCGGGGGCTTCAAAGAGGTCGGGCTTCATGGAACGTTTTTTTAATGGGTCAAAGGTAGTTAAATATCACAATGCCGCAGGCTATTGTTACATTTTTAGAGGGGCTGCCGTCGATTTTTTACACCTGAATAAATCGCCCGGGCGGTTCAACTTACCGGTCCAGGAAATGGCTCAGCAGCGTATGGAAATGGTGTACGCCCTGCTCGCGTTTCGGGGAAAACCTGCCGGCCCGGTAAAAACGGGACCGGATCCCTTTCTGCACCCCCTCGACCACTTCCTCGTCTTCCAGTTCCACCTTGTCGAGGCCCGAACCGGCCCCCTGGTCGAGCCTGGACGGGTCGTAGACATAGGTGCGGAACGAGACACGGGTGCGGTCGATACCCCTGGGTTGCACCCAGTTCAGGGAGAGGCCCCAGGGGTAGAAATTGAACATCATATTGGGGAAAACCCAGAAATAATAGGCCGCAACCTTCTTTCCATAATCGACATGTCCTTCGGGGAGGTCAAAAACCGCTTCGGTACCCTCTGCATATCCGATTTGAAGGTTCAGGTGATCGAAGCACAGGGTCTCGTAATTCCCGTAATCGAGCACCGCGTTCAAATCGTGATGCACGAAGGGAATGTGAAAGCCCTCCAGGAAATTGTCGCAGTACAGGGCCCAATGAGCGGCAATCTCGTAATCCCTGTGGCGCGCAGGATGCTCCCGGAACCGGTCCGGATCCATGAAGCCGACCCGTTGGTTCAGGGTGTCGAGCACATCCTGGAAATCAAAGGCCGGTTCCAGCCCTGCAAAACACAGCGGGCCCCATCGCCTCAGCGGAAAGCTGTGGAGGTTGTCGCAGGGCCCCGGGAAGTTCTCCGTTTCCCGGAACTCGGGCATATGCTCAAAGGTGCCGTCGAGGGCGAACCGCCGGCCGTGGTACCTGCAAATCAGTTTTCTGGTCTTTCCGGCCTGTCCAACCACCAGGTTCCCGCGGTGGGTGCAAACATTGTTCAGGCAATGCAGGTGCCCGCCAGCGTCGCGGGTCAGCACCATGGGCTCGTTTAGAAAGCCCGGGAGTAGCTCAAAGGGAACGGCGGCTGACGGCTCCTCGGGCACGGGTACATCCCCGAGCCATTGCCAGCTTTTGCAGAAAACCCGTTCCCGCATGGCTTCATAAACCTGCGGGTCTCTGTAAAAATCGGCCGGGAGGGTCGAAGCCTTGCGGATATCGGGATCAATGGAAAATTTTCGGGGCACGACATCTAATTTTTGTACTTTTAAAAGTATGCATTTCTCCCCTATAAACATACCGGCCCTTGCATTCCGATAAGCGCGATCAGAAGCTGGGGATCTGGATGAGTACCTCCCTCGTGATCGGGAATATGATAGGCGCAGGCATTTTTCTGATGCCGGCGGCCCTGGCCCCATACGGGGGCATCAGCGTGCTGGGGTGGCTGGTCTCCTCGGCAGGGGCCCTGTTGCTGGCACGCGTTTTCAGCCGGCTGAGCATCCTGGTCCCGAACTCGGGAGGTGGGCCCTATGCTTTCGCGCGGGCCGGGTTCGGAGATTTTGCGGGCTTCCTGGTCGCGTGGGGCTACTGGATTTCCATCTGTGTGGCCAACGCTGCCATAGCCATCGCCTTTACAGGCGCCCTGGGCGTGCTTTTCCCCGTTTTAAAAGAGTCCCCCCTGTCGGCCCTGGCGATGAGCTACGGTGCCATCTGGCTACTGACCTGGATAAACAGCCGGGGGGTGCGTTCCTCGGGCAGCGTACAGGTGCTCACCACCATACTGAAACTGCTGCCCCTGCTGGTGCTCATTCTCGGAGGCTGGTTCTTTTTTTCATTCGAACATTTTATCCCATTCAACCCCAGCGCAGAAAGCTCCCTGGAAGCCATGGCCATAACGGGCACCCTCACTCTTTACGCCTTTCTGGGCCTCGAGAGCGCCACTGTACCCTCCGACAAGGTCGAGAATCCCGAAAAAACCGTGCCCAGGGCTACCATGATTGGCACCCTGATCACTACCCTGGTGTATGTATTGAGTACGGTAGTCGTTATGGGCATGATCCCGCGGGAAGCACTCGCAACCTCTACGGCTCCTTTCGCAGACGCCATGCGCATCATGGGCGGAACCCTGGGGGAAGATGTGGTGGCCATTGGCACGGCCATAGCTGCTTTCGGCGCCCTGAACGGCTGGATCCTGATCCAGAGCCAGATAGCCGGGGCAACCGCCCGCGACGGTCTTTTCCCCTCCATATTCCGCAAGGAGAACCGCAAGGGGGTACCCGCCCGGGGCCTGTTGATCGGCAGCGCGCTGTGCTCGGCCCTGGTGCTGATGAACTACACCGAAGGCCTGGTGGAGCAGTTCCGGTTCCTGATCCTGCTCTCCACCCTCTGCACCCTGGTCCCCTACCTGTTCGGGGCGGCCGCCTACACGGCCCTTTCCCTGCAGCGCCTTTCAAAGAATGCCCATACGGGGGTCTTTATTTTGGGAACCCTGTCGTTCGGCTTTACGGTTTGGGCCGTATACGGGGCGGGCGAAATCGCGGTATTTTGGGGCTTTATCCTGTTGCTGCTCGGCATCCCCGTGTACGTGCTGATGAAAACCAGGCAAAACCCGCCCCCACATGAGTGACGACCGTCTGACAGCTCATTCGGAATACCTCCCCCTGCAAACGGTCTGGATACGCCCGCCGGGCGAAGCCGGATGGACGCAACCGGCCGTGAGCGCCCAGTGGAAGGCTTTGAATTATCTGGAACCCCCGGAACCCAAACTGGCCCGGGAGCAATACGCCGACCTGGAATCCCTGCTGCGGGGTCGGGTGCCCGAAGTCCAGGCCATGGCCGGCGGCAAGGGCTTGTCGCTGGATTCCGTGTATTGCCGGGATGCCTCCATCGCGACGGATTTTGGGATGATCCTCTGCCGCATGGGCAAGGCCGCCCGCTCCGGAGAACCAGCCCTGCACAGGGAGGTCTTTCAAAACGCCGGAATCCCTGTTCTGGGGGCCATTGAACCGCCCGGAACCCTCGAAGGAGGCGATGTGGCCTGGCTGGGGCCCAAATTGCTCGCCGTAGGCCACAGCTACCGCACCAACCCAAGCGGTATTGCCCAGCTTACCGCCCTCCTGGCCCCAAGGGACATTGAGGTACTCCCTGTTGACCTGCCCCATTTCAGGGGCCCCTCCGATGTTTTCCACCTGATGTCCATCCTCAGCCCGGTAGACCGGGACCTGGCCGTGGTATACGCCCCTCTGATGCCTATAGGCTTTCGCAACCGGCTGAAGGACCTCGGATTCCGCCTGGTCGAAGTCCCGGATGCGGAATTCGACACCCTGGGGTCCAATGTGCTGGCCCTGGCCC
>DATIPV010000154.1:0-1868 GCA_035471525.1 Robiginitalea sp. | reverse complement strand
GGATACAGTACCCCTTTTGAATCCGCTTAGTCGGGAATTGTCTGAAATGCGGCGCGATCTGATTTTCAGCGGGCTCAGCGCCGTGGCCCATAACCTGAACCGCAAACAGCAAGATTTGCGCCTGTTCGAATTCGGAAAAATTTACAGGAATACGGAAGGGAAATGGGGAGAAGAAAACCGGCTTTCCGTTCTGGTGAGCGGCAAACGGAACCGCGACCATTGGGCTGCTCCGGGAGAACCCTTGGGCTTTTTCTACCTGAAGGGCATGGTGCGGAACCTGCTGGACGGGGCCGGAATAAACAACCCCCAGGAAACACCTCTGCAGGATGCACGGTTCTCGGAAGCCCTGCGCCTGGAAAGGGACGGGGAAATACTGGCCGAACTGGGGCTGGTGCACTCCCGATTCCTGGATGCCTTCGAGATCCGGCAGGAAGTTTTGTACGCCGACATCCGCTGGGATGCCCTGCTGGAGCAGATTCGCTCCAACACCGTGCAATACGACGAAATTCCCCGCTTTCCGGAAGTCCGCAGAGATTTGGCCCTGCTGCTGGACCAGACCGTCAGTTTTCAGGCGTTGCACCAGCAGGCCTTCAAGACCGAACAGAAACTGCTGAAAGAAGTACAGCTATTCGATGTCTACACCGGGAAGAAACTCCCGAAGGGCAAAAAATCCTATGCCCTGAGCTTTTACCTGCAGGATGTCAAAAAAACGCTGACCGACGGTCAGATCGACACCATCATGAAAAAGCTGCAACAGGCTTTCGAAAAGGAATTCAGCGCCGAGCTGCGCTGAGCGATCACAGGGAATTAGGCAGAATCACCGTATCTATTTCGTGGAATACCGTGTTGTTACGGTTCGCGTCAGCGTTCACGATGCGGGCGCGGTTGCCGGAACAATCCATCAGGATGATGTCGCTCCCCTCCAGGGTGGCCAGCAGCTCTTCTCCCTGTACCGTGGTAAAACGGGCGGCACCTTCCCCCCTGCACAGGGCTCGCAGAATGCGCGAAGCGGTCAGTTCTCCGGCAACAATGTGATAGGTGAGCACGGTGCGGAGCTCGCGACGGTTTTCGGGCTTGAGCAATTCTCCCATATCCCCCGGCCCCATTTTTTCAAAAGCAGCGTCGGAAGGGGCGAAAACGGTGAAGGGCCCGCTGCTCTGGAGGATTTCCTGCAACTGGGTTGCCTTCAGGGCACGCATCAGGGTTTTGTACTCCGGGGAAATACCGGGCCCCTGATTTCCGGAGGTTCCCGGGGCATCCGGGCCAGCCTGGGCACAGACCAACCCGGTCGAAAGGGTCAGCAGCAGGGACAGGCCAAGTGTCAGGAGGCTGGTTTTCATGGTCAATAGGTTCCGGGGCGCCTATCCTATCGACGAACGGTTAGATAAGCCCGACAATATACATAAAAAGGGGACTTTTGAGGGCGGATGCAAAGCCGATTTTTTGATTTAACATTTTTTTAACATTTCACTCGGAACGGCCTGTTTATATGATCCAAGTCATTGTTTATTTTTGAGCGATTTCTTAGAAAAATGACGCTGAAGCGAACCGATATCGAAAGCAGGCTGCAGGCGGCACGCGCTGCAGCATCGCGTGAAAAGGCCCTTTTTCACCTCCTGGATGCCTGTCAGATCCAGGCCCCGGTAACGGGGGAGGGCCCAACGGGATACATGCCGGTAAATTCCTTCGACTTCGACCGGCTCGACCCCGCCCGAATCTACCATCTGCGGCACATCCGCCAGATTTGCATCGACTACCGCCTGCGCTTCCTGGACCTGGCCTTTTTCAAGCCCGAACTCCCTGAAGAAGCCCTTCGCGCCATCGATCAGCTGGAGGCGGAGCACCGCACCCGGCTGGAGCATTTCAAG
>DATIPV010000153.1:0-11832 GCA_035471525.1 Robiginitalea sp. | reverse complement strand
ACCGGGATTTTATGGTAATTTTAATACCACAAACCTAACCGGCCGACCTTTCATGTGGCACAGAATCCTGCTACCCCTCGGGCTACTTCTACTCTCCTGCCAGTCAGACCCCCCGTATGACGTCCTGATCCGAAACGGCATGCTGCTGGACGGAAGCGGCAGCCCCGCCATACGGGCCGACCTGGGCATCCGGGCCGATACCATCGCGGGCATCGGCGACCTGCAAGCTGCCGCGGGTATCAGGGAGGTGGATGCTTCCGGCAAGTACCTGGCGCCCGGCTTTATAAACATGCTCAGCTGGGCCAACGAATCGCTGCTGGTAGACGGGCGCTCCCAGAGCGACCTCCGGCAGGGGGTTACCCTGGAGGTAATGGGGGAAGGTCATTCCATGGGGCCCATTAACGAGCAGATGAGGCGCGAAATGCTGGAAGGCCAGCAAGATTATCAGTTCGACATCCCCTGGACCACCCTGGGAGGCTATCTGCAGCATTTGGAAGAAAAAGGGACAGCCACCAACTTCACCTCTTTCGTAGGAAACGGTACCCTGCGCGAATACGTGATGGGCTATGAGAAAAGACCGCCCGCCCCCGAGGAACTCGAAGCCATGAAGGCGCTCCTGAAAAAAGCCATGGAAGAAGGGGCCGTGGGCCTTTCCACCTCCCTGATCTACGTGCCCAGCGGGCATGCCTCCACCGATGAGATCATCGAGCTGGCCAGGGTGGCTGCCCAATACGACGGCATGTACATCTCCCATATCCGCAACGAGGAAGACAGCCTGCTGTATGCGGTAAAGGAATTGATACAGATCGCCGAAACAGCCGGCATCCGTTCCGAAATCTACCATTTCAAGGCCTCGGGCCAGGCCAACTGGCAGCTGTTGGACAGCGCCATTGCCCTGGTCGGGGATGCCCGTTCCCGCGGGATACCGGTAACCACCGATATGTACATGTACAATGCGAGTTCCACCGGGCTGAATGTGCTAATGCCGGCCTGGGCCAAAGACGGCGGGCACGAAAATACCATGGCCTACCTGGCCGACCCCTCCCGGCGCGCGCGCATCATTCAGGAAACCTCTTTTCACGTGCCGCCTGAGCGTATTTTGCTCGTCGGATTTAAGAACCGGGACCTCCGGCCGCTTATCGGAAAAACCCTGGCCCAGGTAGCCGAAGAGCGGGGCATTTCGGCCGCCCGGGCCGTGGCCGACCTCATACAGGAAGACGACAGCCGGATTCAGGTGGTCTATTTTTCCATGGACCCCGAAAACATCAAAAAGAAACTGGCCCTGCCTTATATGTCGGTTTGTTCCGACGCGGGCTCCTACACCAACGAGGGGGTCTTCCTGGAGCAGAGCACCCACCCCAGGGCATACGGATCCTTCGCCCGGCTGCTGTCTCACTTCGTGCGGGAAGAACAAGTCATTTCCCTGGAGGAAGCCGTCAGAAGGCTTACCTCCCTCCCGGCCGGCAACCTGAAACTGCAGGGCCGGGGCCTGCTCCGGGAAGGGTACTACGCCGACGTGGTGGTCTTCGACCCGCAGACCATACAGGATCGCGCCACCTTCGAATCGCCCCACCAATATGCCACCGGGGTAGACCACGTCTTTGTGAACGGGGTGCAGGTGCTCGACGGCGGCACCCATACCGGCGCCACCCCTGGACGGTTCGTCAAAGGACCAGGGGCCCTGAAAAACAGCGACTGACACAATGATGAAACCTATGACACGCTATATTTTGCCAGCCCTGCTGGGCCTCTGCTGGACCCCGTCCCACGGCCAGGATGGCGGGCTTATCGCTGAAGGGGCCTCCCTGCAGCTGGTCTCGGACCAATTCAGCTTCACCGAAGGGCCTGCGGCGGCCGGGAACGGCGATGTCTATTTTACCGACCAGCCCAACGACCGCATCTGCCGCTGGGACGCCAGGACCAACCAAATAGAGGTGTTCATGGAGCCGGCCGGCCGGGCCAATGGCTTGTGGTTTGATGCAGAAGGGCGCCTGCTGGCGGCGGCGGACGAAAAATTTGAGCTTTGGCGGATCGGCCCGGGCAAGGCAGTGGAAGTGCTGGCCGATAGCTATGCCGGCAAGAAGTTGAACGGCCCCAACGACATCTGGGTACACCCCGGGGGCACCATCTACTTCACCGACCCTTACTACCAGCGCCCCTGGTGGGACCGGACCGAAATGGAACAGGAAGCCCAGCAGGTCTATATGATGAGGCCCGGGGAGCAGGAAGTGCTGCTGGCCGCAGGCGGGCTGGTGCAGCCCAACGGGATTATCGGCACCAGGGATGGCACATACCTGTACGTGGCCGACATAGGCGATTCGAAGACCTACCGCTACACCCTGGCGGCCGACGGCTCGCTTTCGGAGCGTATACAGCTTGCCGGGATGGGCTCAGACGGGATGACCCTGGATGAGCGCGGGAACCTCTACCTGACCGGCAAGGGGGTATCTGTCTTCAGCCCGGAGGGCACCCTGCTGGCCCATATTGATGTGCCCGAAAACTGGACCGCCAACGTAACCTTTGGCGGGGCCGATGGGAAGACCCTGTTCATCACCGCCATGGATTCCGTTTACACGCTGCGGATGAACGTAAAGGGCATGTGGGCCCATCCCTGAAAAACCTGCCGTAACCATGACCGAATTCCTTTTGAGAACGAACCTCAACCTCCCCGGCAGTCCGGGTGGGGCGTTTTGGCGATTAGGCCAAAGTCGCTATTTTAGGATCCCGGCAGTGACACAAATGACATGAGGCGCTCCTTTACCCGACTTGTGGGAATCAACAGTTTGCAGACCGGCCTCTTCTGCCTGGGGCTGCTGTGGGCTGCATCCCTGCAGGGACAGGACCCGCTGCGTTTCGAGGAAGAGGTACGCACCCTGTCGCAGCGCCATCGGGCCAGCTGGAACCCCTACCGGCCCACCCTGGTGTTTACGGGGAGTTCCAGCATCCGGCTCTGGGAAGACCTCGAAACGGCCTACCCCTCCGTACAGATCGTCAATACGGGCTTCGGGGGGTCTCAGGCCTCCGACCTCCAGTATTTCCTGCAGCCCCTGGTGCTGGATTACAATCCGCTGAAAGTTGTGATATACGAAGGCGACAACGACATGGCCGAAGGGAAATCGGCCAAACGGGCGCTGCGGGACCTGCGGGGGGTCGTTGCCGGTATACGCGCCCGGTACCCGGGCATGCCCGTCGTGCTGATCGCTGCCAAACCCAGCATAAGCCGGTGGAAACTCCGGGCCCGTTACCAAAGGTTTAACCGGAAACTGGCCCGCTGGGCCGCCTCAGACCGCCTGCTGCAATACGCAGACATCTGGACGCCGATGCTGCTGGCAGACGGAAAATTAAACACCTCCCTGTTCATCGGGGACGGATTGCATATGAATACCGAGGGATACCGGATCTGGCAGCACGTGCTGGCCCCGTTTATCCCGACTAAACCATAACCCTATCACTATGAAAAAAACGCATTGGAGCAGCCTGCTCATCCGCACCTCCGCCCTGGCCTGGGCGGGCCTGGCCTTGTGGGCCTGCACCCAGGAACAACGGCCTCAGATCACCTTTCCAAAAACAGATCTTGCCACAGCAGCCCTGGTGCCCAAACCCATGAAGACCATCCCTACCGGCGACGCTTTCGGACTGGACCAGTACACGGCCCTCTACGCGGCATCTGAAGACGCAGATATGGCTCAGGTGGCCGATTTCCTGGCTGTGCAGATACGGGCCGTTACCGGGCTTAATCTGCCCGTCAACGGGCAGAGCGAAGGGGAAGTGCACCGCGCCATCTACCTGAACCGGGCCGAAACGGGGGGGCCGGAAGCGTATGAAATGTACATCAGCCGCGATTCCGTTTTGATCAGTTCGGCCACTGCCGAAGGTGCCTTCAGGGCTGTGCAGACCTTCCGCCAGCTGGTGCCCCATCAGGCCAACGACACCCTGGCACCCTACCCGATCTGGCCCATCCCCACGGGGAAGATCAGCGACGAGCCCGTCTGGGCATACCGCGGGGCCATGCTCGACGTGGCCCGGCATTTCTTCTCGGTAGAAGACGTGAAGAAGTACCTGGACGTGCTGGCCTATTACAAAATGAACGTGCTGCACCTGCACCTGACCGACGACCAGGGCTGGCGCATCGAGATCAAATCGTGGCCGAAGCTCACCGAGGTCGGTGGCAGCACGGAGGTGGGCGGCGGCCCCGGCGGATTTTACACCCAGGAAGATTACAAGGAGATCGTGGCCTACGCGGCCGAGCGCTTCATTACCATTGTGCCGGAAGTAGATATGCCCGGGCACACCAATGCCGCTTCCGTGTCGTACCCCATCCTCAACGGGAATGGCAAGACGCCTGAGTTGTACACCGGCACCCAGGTGGGCTTCAGTACCTGGGATACCCGAAAAGACACCGTCTACAGCTTTATAGACGACGTGGTTCGGGAGATTTCGGAAATGACCCCCGGCCCGTATTTTCACGTGGGGGGCGACGAGAGCCACGTGACCAAAGAGGACGATTACATTTATTTTATCGAACGGGTGGCACCCATCGTTCGCAAACACGGGAAACGGATGCTTGGCTGGGACGAGATTGCCAACGCCTCCCTCGACAGCAGCGTGGTGGCCCAATTCTGGGCCGATGAAGACAATGCCCGCAAGGCGGTGGCCCAGGGCATGAAAGTACTCCTGTCGCCCGCCCGCAAGGCCTACCTCGACATGCAATACGACACCCTGTCGGAATACGGCCTGCACTGGGCCGCCTACATCCCGGTAGATACCGCCTATATCTGGACCCCGGAAACCTATGCCCAGGGTATTGCCATTGAGGATATTTTGGGTGTGGAGGCCCCGCTATGGTCGGAGACCATCAGTGAAATCTCGGAACTGGAATACCTGGCCTTTCCCAGGTTGCTCGGTTATGCCGAGCTGAGCTGGAGCACGCCGGAAAACCGGGACTGGGAAGACTATAAAATACGGCTGGGAGCCCAAACCCCGTATTTCCGGCGGATGGACATTCGCTACTACCCTTCGGCCCGCGTGCCCTGGCAGGAACCCGAGGTACCGGAACCCATTCGGGATTAGATACTAAAATCCCCCGGTTTCGGGGGATTTTTTATTGCTTGTCTGCGGGAGAATCGTTCCCGATGCCCGGCAGGCCTTCCGGGCGGGCCTGTTGCCAGGAATAGCCCGGGCCGTCTTTCTGCCGCGGCCATACTTCATTGAGCGTATCGCCTTCGTACATGCGGCCGTTCTTGACCACATAGCGAACCGTATTGGTATTGCGCAGGTTCTCGAGCGGGTTGCCGTCGAGAATGACCAAATCTGCCAGCTTTCCGGCCTTCAGGCTGCCCAGGTCGCTGTCTAGCCCCAGGGACTCAGCCCCCAGCAGGGTGGCTGTCTTCAGGGCGTCCATCGGTTGCATGCCGCCGCTGGCCACCGACCAGAGCTCCCAGTGATAGCCCAGGCCCTGCAACTGTCCATGGCTGCCGATGCCTGCCAGACCTCCGGCTTCCACCAGGTCTTTCATGAACACGGCATGCTTGCGAAACACATGCTCCTCATCCATGAACCAGGCATCCCTGCGGCGGGATTTCCTGGCGAGTTCCTCATAAGGCGTAAAATGCTGCAACTTGGCATCGCCCCACACGTTTTCGGTGGCGTAATAGTAGTTCTCGGCCCAGGGTCCGCCGTACGAAACCAGGAGGGTGGGGGTAACCGCCATCCCAGCCTCCGCAACGGATTTAACCACGTCCCCGTAGATGGGGTAGATGGGCAGGCTGTGCTCGTGGCCAGGGTAACCGTCCAGCAATTGGGTCATGTTCAGTTTAAAGTCCAGCGCCCCTTCCGTGGTGGGCATCAGCTTCAACTCCCGGGCCGCCATAATTACCCACTGCCGGTGCTGCCGGTTGCCGGTCAGGTACATCTTAATGGTTTTGGTATGGTAGTATTCGCTGTACTGGCGCAATACGTCCCTGGCGTGCTTCAGGCTGGTGAGGTTGTACGCCCAGAAACCTACGCCGGGGCCCGTACTGTAGATACGGGGACCCGGCATCATGCCGGCATTCACCATGTCGGAATAGGTGAGCACGTCGGTAGTGGCCGTTTGCGGATCGCGGGTAGTGGTAACCCCGTAGGCCAGGTTGGCCCCGTAGACCCAAACCTCGTTCTGATGGATCCCCCACCTGGGCCACATATGGGCATGCGTGTCCACAAAGCCGGGGATCAGGGTCTTGCCCGACAGGTCCCTCGTTTCGGTGCCCGGTGGCACTTCCAGGCTGCCGGCCGGGCCCAGGGCGGCGATCCGGTTGTTTCGGATCAGCAGGTCGCCGCGCTCGATGACCTCTGTCCCTTCCATGGTGATAAGTCGCGCGTTTTGCAGCAGCAGGTATCCCTGAGGGATATCTTGTGTGTAGTTCACGGTTATTCTGAACTCCTCCGCCTCAAACACTGCATCTTCTTTATCTTCCCCGTCCTTCTCTGATATCGTGTCCTTTTTTACGGGGTTCTCCTCCCGGGCCTTCTTGTCTGCCTCCAGGCTGTCGCGGAAACGCTCGCCTTCTGCGAGGTCGTATCGGAAATGGCTGGCGCCCAAAGACCAGTGCAGGTACTTCCCGTCTGCAGACCAGGCCGGGAATTCGCCGCCCAGGCGCGTAAGCTTCGCGGCCGGGAAACTGGCCGATTCGGGTTTGGCAACTGAGATGGTGGGCGTTTTGCCGTAGCGTGGGAAGGTAACCGAATAAATATCGTTATTGATACGCGCCAGAGCCTGCGTGCCGTCTGGGGAAATGCGGACCTCGGAGGGTTTGGAGGCCTGGTCGTCCGGCTCGCTGGCTTCGGCCGGAAGCAGATGGGCAACCCCGCCCCCGTGGTCTTCCCCAAGTATGTCCCGGGCACCGTAGGTCTCGATCCCCTTCAGCAGCAGGTGCTGCTTTTCATCGGTGCCGTCCCAGCGGATAGAAAGCAGGCCGCGCTCTGAGTGGCTCAGGTAGATCCTGTCTTCGCTCCGGGTAAAATGCGGTGCCGAGCGGCCTTCGGCCTTGTCTATGAGCGTCGGAGTGCCTCCGGTAGCAGGAATCCAGACCAGGTCTTCCTGGCTCCCCTGCGATCTGGGCCCCACCCCGTCTTCATAGCCCTGGGCCGATCCCCTCAGAAAAACGATGCGGTCGGCGCGGTACGACCAGGCCGGCTGGGTATAGATGCCCGGTGCAGGGGTCAGCTGAACGGGAGCGCGGCGCCCGTCGCTGCCAACCTGATACAGATGGCCGCCCCCGGGCTTCCAGCCCGAGAATACCAGCTGGCTGCCATCTGGCGACCAGGCAGGCTGTGCCTCCGTAAAATTGTGGTTGGTGAGCCTTCGGGCAGGCCCATTGGGCAGCTCCATCACATACAAGCGGTTAAGGGCCGTAAAGGCCAGGCGTGTACCGTCCGGGGAAGGCACTGCGTCCCGGATCTGGGTAACAGCCACTTCTTTCTGGTCCGAGATCGGGTACTTGAAGGAAAGGCGCGGCCCAAGCTCCAGGGAAACCGGAGCCGTAAAGGGGATATCCCGCACCGAGTTGTCGGCAATGCCAATCGCCTTGAGCTTCCCGCCATATGAAAGGATGAGTTCCCGGCTGTCGGGGGTAAAGGCCATGGCAGGCAATACCCCCAGGGGGGCGATGGATTCCTGCTCGTCGCGCTGGACCGGGTAGGCCAGCCAGCGCTCGTCTCCGGTTTTCAGGTTGCGGATTCTCAGGCCGGTCTGGTCCTCGTAGCGGCTCCCGAAGACCAACCAGTTCCCATCAGGGCTGGGCGTGGGGGTGAAGGCCGAACCGTACCGGTCCGTGATCACATCCAGACCCCCGTCTTGCATGTCGTAGGTGCCGATCTGATACTGAGGGAGCTGGGCGTTGTAATTCCAGGACCGGTTGCGGCGTGAAAAATAGATCCGTTTGCCGTCGGCCGAAAAGGCAGGGTCTATGGTTTTCAGCTCTTTAGGTTCCTCAATCAGCGGTGCTCCGGAGCCCCCGTCGCGGTGGTAGAGGTGCAACTTGATATTCTGGCGGCCCTGGGCCGCGGCGATATATTTCCCGTCGGCCGACCAGTCGGCCGAAAAGAAATTCTTGTTCTTTTCTTCACTTACCTGGGTTTCCTTACGGGTTGCCAGGTCCATGATCCAGATATTGTCGGACCCGCTTTTATCGGAAATGTAGAGCAGGGTTTTCCCGTCGGGGCTGAACCTGGGATGGACCTCATAGGCCAGGCCATGGGTGAGGGCCTCGGCTGTGCCGCCGGAAACAGGCAGGATATAGAGATCGCCCATCAGGTCAAAAACCAGGGTCTTTCCATCGGGATTTACGTCTACCGACATCCAGGTACCCTGTTCGGTATTGAAGGCAAGGGTACGGGTAGGCGCTAGAGGGAGTTCTTTTTCTTTTTTGCCGTTCTCGTCGGATTTAGCCTCCTGGGCGGGTGCGGCCAGGAGGGAAAGCAGGCCAAAGCAAAGCAGCAAGCCTGTGCGGGGGCAACATGGGAGCATGGGTCGTGGCATTAGGTTTTACGCCAAATGTAGGTATAAAAACGCCATGCGCACCCGGCCCCAGGCAGATCTGGTATCAGGCGTCATCCCCGGAGTCGCCCTCCTGGGTTGCCTCGGCTTCTGTGAAATCCGAAATGCCGTTTTCGTGCAGCAGGTTGTACCACTGGATCACCTTGCGGATGTCGCTGGCGTAGACCCGGTCTTCGTCGTAATTCGGCAATACCTCGAAAAAGTAAGCTTCCAGGTCGGTCTTGTCGGCCTTATGGCTGACCGGTATTTTTCCACCCTGCTCCTTCTCGGAGATACGGGCAAAAACCGCGCGCAGGGGCAGTTCTTCTTCCAGGGTATAAATGGCGATCTCGGAGAGGATGCTCACATTGCCGGCCATTCCCACGCTTACTTTCTTTCCGTCGAGCAGGGATTCGGCCACAAAGCCCGTCCGGGTCTGTGTCAGCAGGCGGAACAAGCCCGGTTTGCCGCCGATGGAAAGGATTTTCTCTAAACTCATAACAGGGGGTTAAATTCCCATGCAAAGATGCAAAAAAGTTCGAAGCAGCGGTGAAATTAACACCCGATGGACCGGCTCGCCGCTGCAGGCTTCAACGCCCCCGTTTCTGGGCCGGAAATTTCATTTTGTAGTCGACCTCGATTTTCCCCCTGGAAATATCGGTGAGCTTGCCCTTGAGCAGGCGCTTCTTGAAGGAGGAGAGCTTATCTGTGAAAAGGATGCCTTCGATATGGTCGTACTCGTGCTGGATAATGCGGGCCAGCAGGCCTCCGAATACCTCTGTGCGCTGCTGGAAAGCCTCGTCCTGGTAGGTCAGGGTTACCGTGTCCATCCGGTTCACATCTTCCCGGATGTCGGGGATGCTGAGGCATCCTTCGTTAAAGGCCCATTTAAGGCCGCTCTCGGTTTCGATGCGGGCATTGATAAAGACCCGCTTGAAATTGCGCAAGACCTCGCGCTGGTCTTCCGGCAGGTCTTCATCGTCTGCAAAGGGGGAGGCGTCGATCACGAAGAGCCGGATGGCGCGTCCGATTTGCGGGGCCGCCAATCCAACACCGTTGGCCTGGTACATGGTGTCCCACATGTTGGCGATGAGGACGGGCAGATCCGGATAATCAGGGCCGATGGGCTCTCCCTGCTTTCGCAGAACGGGGTCTCCGTATGCAACGATGGGTAATATCATACTTCTTTTCGGCTTAAATACGCTTGCAAAATCAGGGTGGCGCTGATCTGGTCCAGGACCGCCTTGTCTTGCCGCTTTTTCTTTTTCACGCCCCCTTGAACCATGGCCCGGGCCGCCATTTTGGAGGTAAACCGCTCGTCCTGGCGGGCCACCTGCAGTTGCGGGAAGCGCCCTTGCAGGCGACCGATGAAGGCCCTGATCTCAGGCTCCACTTCCGAAGGCGTGTAGTCCATTTGCCGGGGCTCGCCGATCACGATACAGGAAACCTCCTCCCGCGCCAGATACGATTCCAGGAAGGCCAGCAAGCCTTCGGTAGGGACGGTCTCCAGCCCGGAGGCGATAAGCTGCAACGGGTCCGTTACGGCGATCCCTGTTCGCTTTTTACCGTAATCCAACGCCAAGATCCGGGCCAAGGGAATTTTTTTTTGCAAAAATAGAATTTAAATCGTTACAGCCATAAAAGGGCAGGCCTGTTTGGTTGGCAGCGCCTATCTTTGCGGAAAAGGCAGAACAATGGAGGCATTGCGCGCAACCATCGAGGCCGCCTGGAACAGGCGGGAGATGTTGAAGGACCCTGCAACCCAGCAGGCCATCCGAAAAGTGATCGACCTGCTCGACACCGGGGAACTTCGGTGCGCCAGTCCGGGCGCCGGTGGCTGGGTAATCCAGGAATGGGTCAAAAAGGCCGTAGTGCTGTATTTCCCCATTCAGAAAATGGAAACCCTGGAAGCCGGCATCTTTGAATACCACGACAAGATCCCCCTGAAGCGGGGCTATCAGGCCAGGGGTATACGCGTGGTTCCCCACGCCGTGGCCCGGCATGGAGCCTATATTGCCCCGGGAACCATCCTGATGCCGAGCTATGTGAACATCGGGGCCTATGTAGACGAAGGAACCATGGTGGATACATGGGCCACCGTGGGCAGCTGCGCCCAGATTGGGAAGCACGTGCACCTGAGCGGCGGGGTGGGCATCGGCGGGGTCCTGGAACCCCTGCAGGCCGCCCCTGTTATCATTGAGGACAATGCCTTTATCGGCAGCCGCAGCATTGTGGTAGAGGGTGTGCGGGTGGAAAAAGAAGCTGTGCTGGGGGCCAACGTGGTGTTAACGGCTTCCACTAAGATCATAGATGTAAGCGGCCCGGATCCGGTTGAGTTCAAGGGGCGGGTACCGGCGAGGTCGGTGGTAATTCCGGGAAGTTACACCAAGTCTTTTCCGGCTGGGGATTTTCAGGTTTCCTGTGCCCTGATCATCGGGAAGCGCAAGGAGAGCACCGACAAGAAAACCTCGCTGAACGACGCCCTCCGGGAATACAGCGTGGCCGTTTGAAGCCGGGGCAGGTTGTTCGGGCCGACCCGGTCTGCGAACCCGCCCACATCAGACCTTTCCCAATGGAACAGGCGTAAAAATTGCGCTCCTTCCCACTTGGGGTCCCCAGGCAGATAGACAGCCTTATAAAATACAGGCTTTTCCCACATTTTTCGGGCCCAAATACAATTTTTTGCGGGTAAAATTGTTATGAGACTACCTGTTGCAGGTTAGATTCATATCAAAATGCCAGACCATACCCCTGTCTCCGCCCTGATCATCACCTATAACGAGCGGGCCAACATCGAGCGCTGCCTCGCCTCTGTGGCCTTTGCATCGGAGATCGTCGTGGTGGACTCCTACAGCACCGATGGCACCTATGAGTACCTCCTGCAGCAACCCCAGGTGAAGGTCGTGCGCCACCGGTTCACAAATTTTACAGGCCAGAAGAATTTTGCCTTGCAGCACGCCTGCCATGACTGGGTGCTCTTCCTCGACGCCGACGAACAAATCCCCGACGGGCTGCGCCGGGAAATCCTGGCTACCCTCGCACGCCCGCAACCGGATATTTACGCTTATTGGTTCTACCGCCAGTTCATGTTCAACGGGAAACCGCTCCGGTTCAGCGGGTGGCAGACCGACAAGAACATCCGACTGTTCCGCAAAAGCAAGGCCCGCTACACGGAGCAGCGGCTCGTTCACGAAAGGCTGGAAGTGGCAGGCCGCACGGCCTGCCTGACCAACCGGCTGATCCACTTTTGCTACACGGGCTTTGACCAGTATCAAAGCAAAATGCTGTTATACGGGAAACTCAAGGCGCTTGAGGCC
>DATIPV010000152.1:0-1617 GCA_035471525.1 Robiginitalea sp. | reverse complement strand
ATCTGAACAAGGGGATCAAGATTACCCTGACAGACCGCCGCTCGAAAGACAAGCAAGGCGATTTCGTGAGCGAGGAATTCAGTTCGGAAGAAGGGCTCAAGGAGTTCATCCGCTTCCTGGACGGGAACCGCGAACCCCTGATCCAGAATGTCATTGCCATGGAAGGGGAGAAAAACGACATCCCGGTGGAAGTGGCCATGATCTACAATACATCCTATACGGAAAACCTGCATTCCTACGTCAACAACATCAATACCCACGAAGGGGGAACCCACCTTTCGGGCTTCCGCCGGGGGCTTACCACCACCCTGAAGAAATACGCCGACAGTTCGGGCATGCTCGACAAGCTGAAATTCGAGGTGGCCGGCGACGACTTCCGCGAGGGGCTCACCGCCATTGTTTCGGTGAAGGTGGCCGAACCGCAGTTCGAAGGGCAGACCAAGACCAAGCTGGGCAACCGGGAAGTGTCGGCGGCTGTGAGCCAGGCCGTTTCCGAGATGCTCACCGACTACCTGGAAGAACACCCCGACGACGCCCGCCTGATTGTGCAGAAGGTAATACTCGCGGCCCAGGCGCGGCACGCGGCCACCAAGGCCCGGGAAATGGTGCAGCGCAAGAATCCGATGAGCGGGGGCGGGCTGCCGGGCAAACTGGCCGACTGCTCCGATCAGGATCCGGAACGCTGCGAGCTCTTTCTGGTAGAGGGCGATTCGGCCGGGGGTACGGCCAAAATGGGCCGCGACCGGAACTTCCAGGCGATCCTGCCGTTGCGGGGCAAGATCCTGAACGTGGAGAAGGCCATGCAGCACAAGGTCTTCGAAAACGAGGAGATCAAGAATATCTACACGGCTCTGGGTGTGACCATCGGGACCGAGGAAGACAGCAAGGCCCTGAACCTGGAAAAGCTCCGGTACCATAAAACGGTTATCATGTGTGATGCCGACGTGGACGGAAGCCATATCGAAACCCTCATCCTCACATTCTTTTTCCGGTACATGCGGGAGTTGATAGAGAACGGCCATGTCTACATCGCCACTCCCCCCCTGTACCTGGTCAAGAAGGGGGCCAAGAAACGCTATGCCTGGACCGACAGGGAACGGGACGAGATCGGCGAGGAATTCGGCGGAGGTGTTACCATACAGCGCTATAAGGGTCTCGGGGAGATGAACGCCGAGCAGCTCTGGGAAACCACCATGAATCCCGAAGGGCGCACCCTTCGAAGGGTAACCATCGAGAACGCCTCCGAGACGGACCGCATCTTCTCCATGCTTATGGGCGACGAGGTGCCGCCTCGCCGGGAGTTTATCGAGAAGAATGCCGTGTATGCGAATATAGATGCCTGAAAGGCCCTGCTCACAAGAAGCCCCGATCTTTTCAGGTCGGGGCTTTTAATTTAGAGAGGGTAATAGGGGGAATTACTCTCTTTGGGCGAGGATCTCTCCTGTCAGGGTTTGCAGGCTGGTCCCTTCGGGTTTATGCTGAATGGTTACCTGTTCCGGGGCCCGGTCCAGGCCGGGGTATTCAATGGTATAAATGCCTTTGTCAATGCTCCAGGTAAAATCGGATTGCACAGTGATATCCAGGCCCTCATAGCGGTGGTAGCGGCCCAGGTACACG
>DATIPV010000151.1:0-2290 GCA_035471525.1 Robiginitalea sp. | reverse complement strand
TCCCGGAAGGACAGAAAGCCCTGGCAGACAAGCTGCACAACGAACTGGTCGAAAAAGCAGCCGAGAACGACGAGGAGCTCATGGAACTCTATTTTGAGAAGGGCACCCTCTCCGAAGACGAAATGCGGCGCGGGATCAAGGCCGGAATGCTGCACCACGAGCTCTTCCCGGTCTTCTGCGTTTCGGCCCTGCAGGATATGGGCAGCGGCCGGATTATGGGCTTTATCGACAATGTAGCGCCGGCGGCCGGAGACCTGAAGCCCGAGCAAAGTGTGGAGGGCAAACTGATCGAACCCACCAAGGAGGCCCCAACCACCCTGTTCGTTTTCAAGACCCTGCATCAGCCCAACGTGGGGCAGATCACCTTTTTCAAGGTAAAATCGGGGGTGGTCCAGGCCAATGACAAACTGGTCAATTCGCGCACGGGGGAAGTGGAAAACCTGCACCAGCTGTTCATCATGGATGGCAAGAACCGGACCCCCGTATCGAAATTGTTGGTAGGGGATATCGGCGCCACCCTGAAGCTGAAACACACCGAGACCAACGACACGCTGCGCGCCGAGAACCACGAGGTAACCATCAAGCCCATCGCCTTTCCGGACCCACGCACCAAAAAGGCGATTTCGGCCGTTCAGCAGAACGAGGAAGAAAAGCTCAGCGATGCCCTGCGAAAGCTGCACAGCCAGGACCCCACTGTGGTGGTGAGCTTTTCAAACGAACTCAAGCAACAGATTTTGGGCTGCCAGGGCGAATTGCACCTGGCTACCATCGACTGGATGCTGGAACACGTGTACGGGATCAAGGCCCAATTCGAACAACCCCGTATCGCCTACCGGGAAACCATCAACCGCTCTTCCACGGCCAACTACCGGCATAAAAAACAATCGGGGGGAGCCGGCCAGTTTGCCGAGGTACACATGAAAATAGAACCCTGGTACGAAGGTATCCCCGAGCCGGAAGGCTTCAGTTTGCGGGGTAAGGAAGAAATTGACCTGGCCTGGGGCGGAAAACTGGTTTTCTACAACTGCATCGTGGGTGGGGTAATCGACCAGCGCTACCTGCCTTCCATCAAGAAGGGAATTCTGGAGGTAATGGAATCGGGGCCGCTAACCGGTTCGTACATCCGCGATGTGCGGGTGATGGTTTACGACGGCAAGATGCACCCGGTGGATTCCAACGACATCTCCTTCAAGATTGCCGGGGCACAGGCTTTCCGCGCGGCTTTCCTGAACGCGGGCCCGCGCCTGCTGGAACCCATTCGCGAACTCACCGTAAAGGTGCCCGAAGACATGGTGGGCAACGTGATGACCGATTTGCAGTCGCGCCGTTCCATTATTCTCGGCATTAACAGCATGGACAATTACCAGGTGCTCAAATGCGCCACCCCGGAGGCCGAGCTCTACGGGTATTCCACCAACCTGCGCTCCCTTACACAGGGCAAATCGACCTTCCAGTCCGTATTTTCCTCTTACGAGGTCGTACCCGACAGCATCCAGCAGCGACTGGTGCAGAAATAAGGGCTTCTGACGGCCTTTCTGAGGCAAAAGGCAGCATTTTGGCCCTGTGATCCCAAAACGGCTCACAGGGCCTTTTTTTGGTGCCTGAGGCCGTTTTGTTTCAGGTTGATTTTGCGTACATTGGAATCGCAAACCAAACCCAACCCTTATGACCCATCGCAGGGAATTTCTCCGGAACAGCTCGCTGGCCGCCCTGGCTGCACCCCTGATGTCGTTCCATACAAAAAAGCGCTGGTCCCTGGACCCCCTTAAATCGGCAACGGCAGAAGGGGAGGAGTACTGGCGGCTGGTGCGCAAACAGTTCCCGCTCAAGGCGGGCCAGACCTATTTCAACAACGGCACCATGGGCCCCACTCCGGGATACGTGCTCGACAAGATGGTCGACCACATGATGCACTGGAATACAGAGGCGGCAACCGTCGATTATAAGGACGGCTCGGGCCCCGAATTGCTCAGCGGGTATTTCCCGTATGTGGAATTGCGTGAAAAGCTCGGACGGATCATCCATGCCGATTACCGCGAAATATCCCTTACCCAGAACGCCACCTTCGGGATGAACATGGTGGGGATGGGGCTCGACCTGAAAGCGGGGGACGAACTGCTGAACACCAATCAGGAACACGGGGGCGGGTTTGGCGCCTGGCAGCTGCTGGCAAGGCGCAAGGGCTGTGTGTACAAGCAGGCCACCATGCCCGAACCGGCGAACGACCCCCGGGAGATAACCGATGCCATTTTCAGGGAAGTCACCCCCAAAACCAGGGTTATAGCCGTGC
>DATIPV010000150.1:0-10653 GCA_035471525.1 Robiginitalea sp. | reverse complement strand
GTTTTGCTCACCGTGGCTGCGCCACGGTTCGCTCTTATTTCCTCTTTCTTTTGCTCGCCCAAAAGAAAGAGGGAAAGAAAAGGGCGGTTCCGGCGAACTTCTGTCCCTTGAAATCTACGTCAGGCCTGGCGCACGCTGGGTAACCTTCGCGGCCTTGCCGCTCCGACCCAGCTTGCCTTCGGCATCGCCATTCCTTCCTTGATTTCTACGGTCCAGAACTTATGCCGGCATCCTCCGCCTTTGGCGGAATGGGCAGATCTGGAATTGGAGGGAATCCGGCCTAAGTTTTGGGGTGTAGCAAATGCAGTAAATCTTGCAGCTGGCAAAAGGGAGCCGGTTCGAAGCGGCAAGGCCGCGAAGGTTAACCGGCGAGGATGCGAGATTTACGTTGCATTTCATGCCCCAAAAGTTCAGCCGCAGCGATTTTTTGGCCACTTTTTTATCGCCAGAAAAAAGTGGCGAAAGAAGCGAGTCACGCTGCAAGCGTGACGAGCTCAAAGCTGCTTGCCAGTAATCTTATTATGCATATGCACGGCGGCCCCGTCTGAAAGGGAAGCGACAAAGGAACAGGCCTGCATCAGCAGCCCATAGACCGTGCCCGAACCCGGGGCGGTAGCCTCAGCGGGCAGCATGCGCAAAATCAGCTCGTCGTAGGCCGAGGCCCGGCCGCCCAGGCGGTTCACCAGGGCGTCGGTAGTCACTTCCAGGATGTCCGACAGGATCTTGTACCCCGCCACCTCTTTTTCCACCACCTCCGACGACCGGTAGATTCGCTCCACGCTTACCTTGATGATGTCGGCGATCTGCGCCTTGTAACGGCTCTTGTCGAGCAGGGCCGCCGGGAGCGCGCCGTCGAGGATGGCCTCTTCCTCTTCCATGAAAATGCGCACCGCGTCCTGTACCAGGGCATTGATCGCAATGGCCCGCAGGTAGCCCAGACGGTCGCGCATATTAGGGATCCCCCGATATTTTTCCGGGTTTATCCCATCCTTTACGAGTTTTATCAGGAATTCCAGGGCGTAGTCTTCCGGGAGCAGGCCCAGGTTAATCCCGTCCTCAAAATCGATAATGGTGTAGCAAATATCGTCGGCCGCCTCCACCAGGTAGGCGAGCGGATGGCGACTGTACGCAAGGGCGCCTTTCGATCCGGTTTCCAGCAGGCCCAGTTCTGTGGCAACTTCCCGGAAACCTGCCACGTCGGCCTGGAAAAACCCGTATTTCTTGGCGGCAATATGCCGGGTGGGCCGATAGGGAAGCGACTCTTTGGGGTATTTCGTGAACGCCCCCAGGGTGGCGTAGCTCAGGCGCAGGCCACCCGGCACTCCCTCCCGGGAGGCCGTGAGCAGGTGAAAGCCGTGGGCATTCCCCTCAAAGCGGACCAGGTCTTCGTATTGGCTGTCGGTGAGGGATTCCCGGAACTTAAGGCCCGGGCCGTGGCTGAAAAACGTGCCGATGGCCTGTTCCCCGCTGTGCCCGAAGGGCGGGTTCCCGATATCGTGGGCCAGGGCCGCGGCCGCCACGATGGCCCCGAAATCGTTGAACCCGTATCCATGTACTTCCGACAGGTGCGGGTGGCGCTCCAACACCCGCATGCCTGCCAGGCGCCCCAGGCTTCGGCCCACTACCGACACCTCCAGGCTGTGGGTCAGGCGGGTGTGGACGAAATCGGTCTTGGAAAGGGGGATTACCTGGGTTTTGTCCTGCAGGCTTCTGAAATATGGTGAAAAAATAATGCGGTCGTAGTCTACCTCAAAGCCCAGTCGCGTCGGATCTTGCTCCCGACGGAGTCGTTTGCTTGTATCTCCCTGTCTTTTAAGGGATAACAACTGCTCCCATTGCATCATACGTTCCCGCTAAAGCCGCAAGATAGCACTTTTTGCAGGTTCCGGGAAAAGCAGATGCAAGGTCCGTTAACAGTAAGTTAACCCCATAACATTTTGCTAACAATATGGCAAAGAAGGTTTAATCGCAGGCTAACCCCATGCTTACACATGGAGGCGTTCTTTGCGCTCGAATTCGATTCACAGATAATGAAAAAAGTTTTTTACGTTATCCTCTCTATGCTGAGTTTTGCCGCCAGCGCCCAGACCACCGGCTCCATTGTCGGCAAGTTATTGGACCGGGAGATGAATGACGAGCCCCTTCCCTTCGCCAATATACTGATCAAAGGGACCACCAAGGGAACTACCTCAGACTTTGATGGACTATATCGGGTAGATGGCCTGGAGGAAGGCACCTATACCGTACAATACAGTTTCCTGGGGTACGAGACGGTCGAAATTGCAGAAGTACAGGTAATTGCCGGACAGGAAACCGAATTAAACGTGCCCCTCTCCGCAAGCCAGGGTGTAACCCTCGACGAAGTTGTGGTGATCTCCTCGGCCGCCAAAGACTCCGAGATAGCACTGCTACTGGATCAAAAGAAAGCCTCGGTTATACAGGAGGCCATCAGCGCAGAAGCTTTAAGCCTTAAGGGCATTGACGATGCAGCTGCAGCAGTTTCGCAAATTTCAGGTATTTCCAAGCAGCAAGGGTCGAATGATGTATACGTAAGGGGGTTGGGCGACCGCTACCAGAATACCACCATGAACGGGCTTTCCCTTCCGTCCAACGATGTGAACAAGAAAAACATCAACCTCGACCTGTTCTCCCGCAGCATTCTCGACAACGTAGCGGTAAGCAAAGCCTATTCGGCTGCCTTCTACTCCGACTTCGCCGCTGGGAACGTCAATATCGATTCCAAGGAATACCTGGGTGACGGTTATTTTAAGGTATCGCTCGGAAGCGGCCTGAACACCAATGCCGCTGGCATCGATTTTGTTCGGTCTGAAGGACCCAGCGCCTTTGGATTTTACAATCGGTACGACCACAACCCCTTTGCCGTAGTCCTTTCGCACGGGGTAGACCCTCAGGCAGCCATGGCCCCCATAAACCTGAATGGGGCCGCCGAAGGCGGATATTCCTGGCTGTTGGGAGAAGAGTCGCGCCTGAGCGTCTTCGGGTCGGCGAGCTTCGACAGCGGTTATCAATACCGGGAAGGGCCTGCACGCGATTTTACCAATGTGCTCAAAGTAGACTTTCCGGAAGTAAACGAGTACGCTTACAAAACCACTTCTACCCTGCTAGGGAATACCTCTTTCCGCATCAACCCCTTCCACAAGCTGAGCCTGACCTCGCTATTCATCAACAGTTCCACTGATGCCGTGGGGTATTACGGGGTAAACGGAGCCGGTACCAACCGCGACGCTATCCTCGACACCGACCGCGGGTTCTATGTAATGAACGTGCAGTTCAACCAGAACAGGATCTATGTAAATCAGCTCAACGGGCAGCACAACTTCGACGATGGCTGGACCTTTGACTGGGGTGCCGGCTACAACAAGGTTTTTTCAGACGAGCCCGACAGAAAACGCATTACCCTGGAGAACTATCAGTACGCCCTGGACAGCGACCCGGCTACCAATCCGGTTTTCTACACCAACATCCCTTTCGACAACCAGCGCTTCTTCCAGAGCATTGTAGACGACGAGCTGAACAGCTATATGAAGGTAGGCTACAAACCCTCTGAAAAAGTCGCTTTTGAATTAGGATACAACGGCCGCAGGAAAGAGCGTCAGTTCAACAGTATCCGATACGGGTACGACCTGGTAGACCGCGACAATACACCCGTTACGGACGTGAACAATTTCAACAGCATTTTTGACGCATCCAATATCAATATACCCGAAGGCAGCGGGCTCTGGGACTTGTTGGTGCTGAACCCTATTAACGACAAGATTGGTAACCGCAACCGCCCCGGACTGCCCGAGAACACCTATACCGGAAACCTGAATGTTCATGCCGGCTATATAACCGCCGAGTGGACACCCACCGAAAAATGGCTCATCGTGCCTGGTGTTCGCATGGAGTCGTATTCCCAGAAAGTGGCATACGACGTAATCAACATCCGGCCCGACGACCCGGGCAAACGCGAGGTATACGAAAACATCTTCGCCCCTTCCCTGAACCTGAGGTATGCCCTTACCGAAGAAGCCAACCTCCGGTTGGGCTTCAGCAAAACAGCCTCCTTTCCCGAATTCAAAGAAGTAGCGCCCTTTGTTTATGAATCTGTTACCCAGCGTCTGGGGGGTAACCCCGACCTGCTGGGCGGCCTGGATGGCTCCGGCGCCACTTACTCAGACGTGTACAGCTACGACCTGAAGTATGAATGGTTTATGAACCGGGGCGAAATCGTTTCGCTGTCCGCTTTCGCCAAAACCATCAAAAACCCGGTAAACCGCGTGGTGGCCGCCGACGCAACCGGAACCCAGCGCTATTTCCGAACCGGCGAGAAAGCCGATATCTACGGTCTTGAACTGGAGCTTCGTAAAGACCTGCTCCGCGACTCCGACGACAATGCCTTGCTTTCTTTCGGCCTCAATAGCGCCTATACCCATACGAGTCAGGACCTGAAAGATATACCGGCCGGCGAGCGGAATACCTTTGGGACTTCCTTCGACCGCGATTCAGACAAGCTGGAAGGAGCCTCCCCATTCATTATCAATGCCGACCTGAACTACAGCCCTGTTTTTGGGAATTACAAACCCAGGGCAACGGTAGTTTTCTCGTACTTCTCAGACCGCATCTACTCATTGGGAGCCGGAAGCCTTGGCAACATCGTGGAACGGGCTGTGCCGACACTCGATTTTATATGGCAAAACAAAATTGGGGATCACGTCGAGGTGAATTTCAGCGCCAAAAACTTACTGAATCCATCAGTGTCCCTGGTACGTGAAAATACCGGCATCGGGGATGTTACCCTTCGAAAATACAATCTGGGGGTTAATCTGGCCCTTACCCTCGCCTATAAATTTTAATACCACAAAAAACGTAATACAATGAAAACTAAGTTTTTACTTTTAAGTGTTGCCGCTGCCTTTTTTGCCGCCTGCGGGAGCGACGATACTGCCGACATCATCATTTATGACAACAGCGTTGTCAACAATAATTCCGGTGGAGGCGACACGTCAGCAGACCAAACCGTAAACCTCAGCGGGGTCTATACTGAAAACCTGGTGCTCGACGCCAATACCGATTATCTGATCACCGGTCCTGTCCTGATGGCCAGCGGCACCACCCTGACGATCCCGGCCGGGATCACTATCAAAGCTCAGCCAGTCGGGGTTAACGCCTACATCGCCATTCAGCAGGGTGCCCAAATCAACGCAGTAGGCACTTCCTCCCAGCCTGTTGTATTTACCTCCAATGCCGGGACTCCGGGTTCAGGAGACTGGGGAGGCATCGTACTCTGCGGACGCGCCCCGATCAACAGCACTCCCGATGGCTCTGATAACACCGCCACCTCAGAAGTTGGTAGCCTGTCTTACGGCGGGAACAGCCCGACCGACAATTCCGGTACCCTTCAGTACGTGCGCATCGAATACGCCGGAGGTGCCATCGACGGGAATGCCGAGCTAAACGGGCTCTCCCTGTACGCCGTTGGAAACGGGACCACTATCGATCACATCCAGATTTATGAAGGATCTGACGACGGGGTGGAGTTCTTTGGTGGTACGGTAAACATCAGCCAGATTGCCGTCGTTAACTGCGAAGATGACTCCATTGACTGGACCGAAGGCTACACCGGCACCATAACCGATGTTTATATTCAGCACGGGGCCTCCCACGACAAGGCTTTCGAATGTGATGGCTACAACACAGATTTCAGCAATGAAGGCGGGTACTATTCTGCGCCGAATGTCTTCAACGTTTTGGTTAAAGGCGCCAACGATGCGAGCGAAGCCATCCGCCTTCGGGCCGGCACACAGGGCATCTTTACCAACATGGTGCTCAACGACTTTGACGAAGGCTTTGATCTGGACGGCGATACCGGCAGCAACCCCACCGGCCAGGGAGTAATCGACGGCCTGCTGCAGGCGATCGACATCACCTTTAACAACGTGACTGCCAAAGTGAAGAACGACACCGGGTTCACCTTTGTCGAAGGTGATTTCCTTTCAGGCGACGGAAACGGCACCGGCACTGATGTCAGCAGCTGGGGCAGCGGCTGGACGGTCGGAATACAATAGACCTGCTATTAAAATAAAAGGCCGCAACATGAGTTGCGGCCTTTTATTTTAACCGGTCTATTTCTATTTGTTCAAAGCTAATCTGGAGCCCTCCTTCCATTGCTGTACGGAAGCAATGGTGTTATGATTATAGTCAACTTCGCTTAATCCATCCTTGTTCCAGAAGAACCACTTACCATCTTTTTTACCGTTGATGTAATTTCCCATGGCAACCTTTTCGCCATTCTCGGCAAAACTTTCCCAACGACCGTGAAGCTCACCTGCCATGTTTAACGTTCCCTGTTGGCTTATTGTTCCACTTTCGTGGTAATAGACAACCTGATACAGGTTCGCTTCTTCCAGCAGGGTCACTTTACGTTCATGTTGAGCCACTGTAATCGCCGGAGCGAGAAATAGCAGACATAAAATCAACTTCTTCATACCACAGGATTTCGAATTACCAATTTACGTCCTTTTTAACTATACCGCAACTTTTACGTAACATTTTCTTTACATAAGAACGCAAATCCCTTTTTCCTAGTATAACTGCTTCCCCGGTTGTGCTGAAAAATTTTATAATTCCTTAATATTCTGATTACATATACCTTAATTGCCCCATTTACTTTTGATAAAGTGTTATAACACCTTTAAGTACTTCATATAAAGTTTAGTTTTTGTCGACTCTATTTGTATGAATGCGAACTGCCTTTGGCCAAGGCAGTTTTTTTATTAAACGCCCTGAAAATAAAGTTTATTTAACCTTGTCTTAACAATATAGCGCGTCCTTTGCAGCGACAATAAACTAAACTTTATGATGCTTCGTTTTTGGGCGGTACTTGCTATTCTTCTGGCATGCGCTCCCGTGTTTTCTCAAGAAGAAAATGCCCCTCCTTTTGGCAAAGGTTTATTTAACCTGAAAGGAAAAGACAACAGCTGGGACATGAAAATCGGTTTTCGCATGCAGTTCCTGGCGTCTAATTCGTGGGTCGAACAAGCCAACGACGACGGATTTCTGCTGGAACCGCAAAGCAATTTTCTGATCCGGCGTTCCCGCCTTAAGTTCGATGGGTTTGCCTTTAGTCCCAAACTCGAGTACAAATTTGAATTGGGGCTTTCCAACCGGGACATGTCCGGAACTTCTGAATTTACGGGCAATACCCCCAGATTTATCATGGATGCCGTGGTGAAATGGAATTTCTATGAAAATTTCGTGCTGTGGGTTGGGCAAACCAAATTGCCGGGCAATGTGGAGCGCGTCATTTCCTCCGCGAATATGCAACTGGTAGATCGCTCCCTCCTGAACGGCCTTTTTAACATCGACCGCGACATCGGTTTCCAGCTTCGTCATCACCTGCAACTGACCGATTCTTTTGTTGTAAGGGAGATCTTTGCCTTTTCTCAGGGAGAGGGACGTAACGTGACCACAGGCAACCTCGGCGGACACCAGTATACCGGGCGCATTGAGCTTCTGCCTTTCGGTTATTTCAAGAATAACGGGGATTATTTCGGCAGTGACCTCGAGAGGGAACCGAAACCAAAACTGATGCTGAGCGCTTCCTACGACTATAATGACGATGCGGTCAGGAACCGAAGCAATATGGGCACCTATATGGTAACCGACACCGGCTTTCACGAAACGCCCATCAAAACCGTATTTGTGGACGCCATGTTCAAATACAGGGGGTTCTCGGTTATGGCCGAATACGCTTCGAGGTCTGCAGATGATCCCGTAGCGGTCAATTCAGACGGCACGCCCACCGGCGTCGTCGTTCAGGAAGGTAATGCGATAAACCTGCAAACGGGATACCTGTTTAAGAGCAATTGGGAGATAGCCGGCAGGTTTACCCACGCAGCCCTCAATGAGGATCTTACAGGGAGAGGACCTCAAAGTCAGTATACCCTGGGACTCTCAAAGTTTTTTGTGGGCCACAAGCTGAAGGTTCAAACAGACGTCAATTACCTCGATCTCGACAACGATACCGGGGTGGTTTTATGGAGGCTTCAGATGGATATACACTTCTGAAAATATAACTATTAGGTAACACAATAATGGCCAATTGAAGGCATATTTGTACATTGATCTTTAAGAGCGCGTATGGATAATATCTATTTGTTAATGATCATTGCTCTGGCAGCCCTTGCCATTGCCGATTTGGTAGTTGGGGTAAGCAATGACGCCGTAAATTTCCTGAACTCGGCTATCGGGTCCAAAGCCATTTCCTTTCGGACCATTATGATCGTATCCAGCCTTGGAATCGCCTTCGGAGCCATATTTTCGAGCGGGATGATGGAAGTCGCCCGGAAGGGAATTTTCAATCCCGGGGAATTCTACTTTGACGAAATCATGTTCATTTTCATGGCGGTGATGATCACCGACATCCTGCTGCTCGATTTCTTCAATACGCTCGGCATGCCTACCTCCACCACCGTATCTATCGTGTTTGAATTGCTGGGTGCGGCAGTTGCCATGTCGCTCATCAAAATCTGGGGCGCTGGAGGAAGCTTCGGCGATGTGCTGACATACATCAATACGGCCAAGGCCACCGAAATCATATTGGGTATTTTGTTATCGGTGATCATCTCCTTCTCTATCGGGGCCATCGTACAATGGATATCGCGCCTGCTTCTTTCGTACGACTTTCAGAAAAAAGCGAAGTGGATAGGCGCCATTTTTGGAGGAATTGCGCTTACCGCCATTACCTATTTCATCTTTATGAAAGGAATTGGCGGGACCCCCTATGCCGGTCAAAGCTACGATATTATAGGCGGCATGAAAATCTCAGAATTCCTGGAAAGCCGCGTATACACCATTATTGGGATCAGCGTTGTCTTTTGGTCGATTCTTGCGCTTTTGCTAATAAGGGTCTTTAAGGTTAATATTTACAAGCTTACCATCGGCGTCGGAACATTTGCGCTTGCCCTGGCCTTTGCCGGAAATGACCTGGTGAATTTTATCGGCGTGCCCATTGCGGCCTATCAATCCTTCGAGGCCTGGACTGCCTCTGGCGTTGGCGCTTCCGAATTCAGCATGAGCGTGCTGGCTACAAAAGTTCCCACACCTACCATTTTCCTGTTCATTTCGGGTATGGTTATGGTGGCAACCCTTTGGTTCTCCAAGAAAGCCAGGCACGTTGCCGATACGGAGATTAACCTGGCACGCGAAGGGGAGGCCAAAGAACGGTTCGAGGCCACTTTCCTTTCAAGAGGATTGGTTCAGTTTTCTATGATGATGGCCACCTATTCCCGGACAGTCATCCCGGAATCCCTGCGTCAGAAAATCGATAAGCGATTCGAAAAACCGGTAATTAAGCTCAGCAAGGGGAAAATTCACGAATTACCGGCCTTCGATATGGTGCGGGCGGCAGTAAACCTGATGGTGGCCGGTATCTTGATTTCCATTGCCACATCGTACAAGCTTCCGCTGTCTACCACCTATGTTACCTTTATGGTTGCCATGGGTACTTCCCTGGCCGACCGGGCCTGGGGCAGCGAAAGCGCCGTTTACCGCGTAGCCGGTGTGTTAAATGTAATCGGCGGTTGGTTCATGACAGCGCTTGTAGCCTTTATAGCCTCGGGAGCCATCCTGACTATAATTAGTTTCGGCAAGGGCACCGCTATTGGCATCCTGCTTTTTGTGGCGGTTCTCATTCTGTCGCGAAATTACATCTCTCACCGGAAGAAAAGCCAGGAACTGAAGGCAGAAGACGGCCTGCGCCGGGCCGAAAGCAGTTCGCTGCATGGTGTTATCACTGAAAGCGCCCACAACATCTCAAAGGTCCTGAAGCGGAGCAACAAGATCTATTCCAACTCCATGAACGGCCTGTCCAAGCAGGATTTAAACCTGCTGGATAAAAACAAGAAACAGAGTGCCAAATTATCGGCCGAGATAGACGATCTGCGGGACAGCATCTTCTACTTCATAAAGAACCTGGATGAAAGCAGTATCGGAGCCAGTAATTTCTACATAAACATCCTGGGGTATCTCCAGGACATGGCACAATCTCTGGAATATATTGGACAGGTGAGCCACAAACATGTCAACAACAGGCATAAAAAGCTGAAATTCAATCAAATCAGAGAGCTGAAGGAGATCGATGATCAGTTGGAGGAAATGCTGAATGAAGCAAAGGATGCTTTTGAAGAGGGCTCTTTTGACAAAATTGGCAAGATCGTAGACCGCCGACAGGAACTTTTTGAAATGGTCTCACAAAAAATCGAGAAGCAGGTAGATCGAACCCGTACCGAAGAATCCAGCCCCAAAAACACCACGCTGTATTTTTCACTGCTGCTGGAAACCCGCGACTTTATTACGGCCACGCTTAATTTGCTGGAGCAGTATCGCGAGGCCCATCAGGGGACTTTCAAAAGAAAGCCTTTGGAAAGATAACCTGGCCTGGTTTATCCGGGTTTCCCGGGCGTTTCAATGCGGTCCTTTTGCCCGTAAAGCAGCTCGGCCACCACGATCAGGTTCTGCACCATGTCGTTCAGGTTGTCGCTGTCGTTGAGCAGGGAGGTGGCCATTTCGGGGGTAATGGCTTCTGAACGGATAAGGCTGTCTATCTTGCGGTTGCCCTGCTCCATTTCTTCCCGCGCCTCCTGGGCCAGG